>NZ_LGUG01000005.1:154852-228764 GCF_001274715.1 Aneurinibacillus migulanus
CCGAATCCGTACCCATAAAAAATGAAAAGCGAGTCATACAACTAAGGTCGCGATCATGGTTGGATGATCGTCGAATTTGGCTGATGTTGACTCGGCCCTCGCAAAGAATGATGCCATGAAGAAAAGCAAGCAAATGTCGGTGTTGTGGCTTCGATAAGAGTAAATTCAGCGCAAAAACAAACTTGACGATAGAAGAGTGAAAAGTTACCATAAAAGTGGACATTCTCCTTTTGAGTGGTTTTAGGTGTGGTAGCCCAAACTTCTATAAAAGGTCGGAATGTCCTTTTTTATTGCTCATTTTTCGACAAATTTTTTACAAGAGTCCAGTAAGAAACATTATTTTAGCATGTGAACCGCAATGGGTTGAAAAAGAGTTGGAAATGGATGTTTCTCTTGAGAAGGTTACCTTTGTCGGAGATGAGGATTTAATGAGCCAGGTGTGGACGAATTTGATTCATAATAGTATCAAATTTACCCCAAGCTTAGGGAGGATCTGTGTCCAGCTACAGCAGATTGAGCATAAAGCTATTGTGAAAATTTCCGATACAGGTATTGGTATCCCAAAAGAAGATCAAGTACGTGTATTTGAGCGATTTTTTAAGGCGGATAGAGCAAGGGAACGTTCAAAAGGTGGAAGTGGTTTAGGTTTATCCATCGTAAAAAAGATTATTGAAATGCACGAGGGGACTATTTTTGTTAACAGTGAAGAAGGGAAAGGAACTATTTTTACAATATCAATTCCAATTCAATCTCATTTAGAAACGTCACAGTGAATCAATCGCGCGAGCAAGGTGGAAGGTGATGGAGAGGAATCGCCTTTCTTTTATTTTCTTACATAAGGGAGATTAAAAAAACGTATCTACAAATATCGCGTAATTCAACAAGATTCCCTGAATAAATTGCGTGAATTGTCGTACTATTTATGCACAAATTTTCTTGCCTTTGTTTTATACTAAAACTACAGAGTTTGGGACAAGGAAGGTGATATTCATGGTACTTACAATGAAAAGTAAATGTCTGCGAAACAAATCCCTTATTAGATATAATGAATTACTTTTACTTATGCTTGCAAGGATATTCATGGTATGGCCTTTAACCATAAAACATTTTCAAAAGGTAGCGTCCAGAAACTTTGCTGCTGTGACATTCGTGATAAATGTAGATTTTTTTCTTAGCTCGTTATTCGTGCAAATGCAAAAGCTACGGAAGCGTACAAAGTCAGCGAAACGACTGTTGAAAGGGCGTCCTACACGTAAGGAAAGGAAGGTAAGATACACGTACAAGCCCGCTGATTTAGTTGTAAGTGTGACTAACAAATCAACGACGGGGAGGAAAAAGCAATGAATACAAATCTTGAAATGGGCGTTTTTATGTACTATAAGGAGGGGATGCTTCAGTCAATCTACCCGCAGGAAACGGATAAGCATGGTCAGGAACAACAGCTTCACTTCTACAGAAATAGAAACGAGAAAGCCCTCTTTATTAAAGAAAATCAAGAGAGGTTGAAGGTGGGAATGGAGAATGGCACCAAGGCATCACAGGCGTCAGGTCGAACACCATTGAAAGCGGGCAGTAGGTTCTGCATCAATATAGAGAAGTGGAAGCGGGACACAAGCTAAAAGTGGTGTATCAGGAAAGAACGCCTTCTTTTTTAAACCTTTTACCTGGCCGCATCGCGATCTTCTGAATTCGCTATAATGAAAGAGAAAGTCTGGAGATGGCTATGAATCCAATTTTACGAATGAGAGCGGTATTCATCTCGGCAACATAATGCCAAGATGAATACCGTTTTTTAAATTCTATCAATACCACTAAGAACCGTAGACTTTTTTGCCGTAATTATAACAGAAAAGGAAGCTCCTTATACGAAGGAACTTCCTTTTTGAAATTAATCCAGTACTTTTCCTTTTGTTTCTGGTACGCATAACAACATTGTTATGAGACCGATTGGATAAATGAGGAAAATTAATGACATTGCTCCAAAAAGACTTCCGCCCGTGGCGAGTATCCCAATAATTACAGGACCGAATCCCGCCAATCCACGACCCGTGCCGAAGATAAAGTTCTCAGCTGTTGAACGGGCTTCTGCCGGGTAGTTTTCCGCTAATACAGCTCCGAATCCACCCATCATACCATTAGCAAAAAAGCCGAGTAATGCGCTTCCCCATAATAATAATGTGGCATCTTTGAGTAAGAAGAAATAAACCAAGCAGTACACTGTGCCGCCTATATAATACAGCGTAAATGTTTTTCTACGTCCGATTTTATCAGCTAAGAAACCAAATACTGCAATTCCAATTAACATTCCAACCGTGGAAATAAACATCCAGCCACTGGCTTTCGCTAATGTATAACCATACTTATCGGCCAGAACGGTAGGCATCCAGGTGAAAATCCCATAATACCCGAAGTTTTGAATAAACGACATGACGATTAATCCGATTGTTGTAATCGTTATTTTTTTATTCGCAAACAACTTACTTAATGGGAATTTCTTCATGTTTTCCAGTTGTTTTGCTTCTTCTGCTGTTAATGTACCTTGTAGGGCTTTCATCTGTAATTGCTTTTTAAATTGTTGCTTCTTTTCCCACAGCTTTGGTTCACTTAAGCTTTTACGAACATATACCGCTAATAGTGCCGGGATTAATCCGAATAAGAACACGGCTCTCCAACCGAAATATGGAACGATGAGGACCGGTAGCAACGATGCGACCAGCACCCCGAATTGCCAGCCTAATGCCACAATGGAGGTTGCTTTTGCACGCATATCTTTTGACCATGTTTCCGTTACAATTGCCATCCCTATTCCAAATTCCCCGCCGACACCTATACCTACTAAAAAGCGAAGAAATAATAATTGCCAATAATCTGTTGCGAAATAAATAAGTGCAGTTGCTACGGAGAATAATAAAATCGATACAGCCATGGTTCGAATTCGTCCGAATAAATCAGCCAGAAACCCGAATAAATAAGAGCCTATTAGCATGCCGATGGTTGTAGCTAGTGTAAGATTCCCGCCCTGTGCAGGTGTTAGGTGAAATTCCTTTAAAATAAACACGAGCACAAAGGATAATAACAGCATATCCAATCCTTCTGCTGCATAGCCAAGTACAGAACCGAACAGCGTTTTATACCGTTTTGACTTGGACTCAACTATAACTTCTTGCGCGCTTGCTACTTCACTTGTCACGTTCATCATTACTCCCCCTACTATTTACATACAGTCGCTATGGAAGAATAATAAAAGCCTTCTCACCTTAGTAGGTAAGAAGGCTAAATAAACATAATAATCCTTGTAAGAGGATGTTTAAAAAGTCCGGGAAACAGCACTGCGAATTTCTGTGTTGCGTTGCCCCTCCGCTGCTCGGGTCTACCGCGCCTTGAACTTCACGGCTCTGTTTGCCCTCCTTTTTGAACAAGCTCTAGAAAAAGGATTCGTACGTTTAATCCGGCTTCCTTCTCAACCTCACGGGGTTGGGTTAAAGGACTGTAATAGATGTGTTTTATTTGTAACATTCTTTTGGCCTATTGTCAAATCATTTTCGTCATACAAATGAATAAAGAAAAAAGGATAAGAGATGGGAGAACCCCTCTTATCCTTTTTCAAATAATAAAATCCAAATATTTCCTAAACCTGAAAAATACGATCGATTTTTTCGATTTCCTCATTGGTTAGTTTTACATCTAATGTTTTTAGATTCTTTCTTACTTGTTCCGGTTGTTTAGCACCAGGGATTAACACATCAATGGAATCCCTGGTTAAATACCAGGCGAGAACTACATGTGCAACTTCCGCGTTTTTTGCATTGGCGATTTCACGTACCTGCTCCACCTTTTCCAGGTTGCGAACAAAGGCTTCACCTTGAAAGAGTGGATTTTTTGCACGACCGTCCTCAAATTTTGTATCTTTATTGTATTTTCCACCCAATAAACCAGCTGCAAGCGGGAAATAAGGGATAAATGAAATGTTATTTTCTGTTGTATATGGTAACAGGTCCTTTTCTGCATCACGCCTGAACAAGTTATATTCGGATTGCAGTACATCTACATAACCATCTTTGTTTGCTTCTTTTAATTGTTCAATAGAAAAGTTAGATACACCAATAGCTTTTATTTTTCCTGCATCTTTTAGTTCTTTTAATGCACCAACGGCTTCGTCTTTCGGTGTGCTTTCATCCGGAAAATGAATATAAAACAAATCGATATAGTCGGTTTGGAGGCGTTTTAGACTGCTTTCTACTGACTCCCTTAAAAAGGCGGGAGAATTATCGAGTACAATCTTGCCGTCAACAAACTTATGGGCGCCCTTGGTAGCAATTACAACATCCTCGCGTCTGCCTCTTTCTTTCAACACTTCACCGATTAATTCTTCTGAGCGCTCAGGACCATAAATGAAAGCTGTGTCTAAAAAGTTGATGCCATTGTCTAAAGCAGTCCGAACAACATCTTTCCCGGTCTCTTCGTTAAGGTTCGGATAAATATTATGTCCACCAACAGCATTTGTTCCAAGACCAATTGGATTTACATATAAATCTGTTTTTCCTATACGCGTTTGTTCAGCCATTTATGTTGGTCATCTCCTTTTTTTAACCTATTCCTATCATAACAAAACTTTAAAGTAGAATAGAATAAATTGGATTGATGAAACTGCACCTTTTATATACATGGCCAGGGGTTTACTCTTTTTTACTTAACATTTCATTTCTAACTAATGGATAGGTACACGTATCGGGCCTTTAGGTACAATTTTACTGCCTATTAGATCGGGATAAGTTTTTACGTCCTCAAAATAATTCGTATTCTATTAACCATATGTTGTTACTACTGGTTCATCGATAGAGCTCTTCTTCCTCGTCGATGTTCCTGAAAAAGAAAAGTACGTCCACATTCGCAAAAGCTTCTCTACGGGACCATATTTAAACCGCTTCAAGTACCAGTAGCTACCAATAATTTGGAGCATAAATATCCCAATCGACAGAAAAATTCCTGACAGAACGCCTAGTTTTCCAAATAGGCCGAATCCGTACCCATAAAAAATGGTAGTGCAAATCACCGTTTGCAATAAATAATTGGACATCGATAATTTTCCAACATAGTTACAACCCTCCCGGCACGAAGATCATTGTAATGACAAAAAGAGAGAGAGGATATGCTGCTATCGTTGTTGAAGATAATGGCAAAGGGATGGATGAAGAGACAAAGAACAACTTATTTGAACGTTATTATCGCGGTACAAATACTGATGATAAAACAGAAGGTGTGGGACTGGGCATGAGCATTGCAAAGGCTATAGCCGAGGTTCACCAAGGAAAGATTAAAGTGGAAACAAGCATAGGCAGGGGAACGAAGCTTTTACTAACTTTTCCGTATATGCATCCTTAGATGTATATAAGCTTGATAACTGATATAAGCAGTATGTTATCCATGTATTTTCGAAAATTGGAATATAAAGTATAATACCTCGATAGTATACTTTAATAGGATGTGATGAAAATAGGGTACGGGATGTCGTTATATGAACAAGTGAATAGAATCAAAGAGAAGATTTTGTTGGCTAAGGAGAAGGATAGCAGCTTTGACGTATTCGGCTCCACAAAACATAAATATGAATGGAACATCCCTATATCAAGTGAAGAGGTTCGAGACTTTGAAAATCGAAATAACATAACTCTTCCGGAAGCGTTTAAGCTGTTTATTACAGAGATAGGTAACGGCGGGGCTGGTCCTTATTATGGTATATACAAGGTAGCTACGGATAGCCATGATGGTTATTTGTCCAAGCCATGCAAGTTGCACCCTCATTTATCAAATGAAGAATGGGGTCATCTAACAAGTTTTGAAGATGATGATAATCTTACTGACGAGCAATATGATTCGCATTATAATGCACTTTTTCAAGGCATGCTTCGCATAGGAACGCAGGGATGTACGTATGACATGATGTTAGTCGTAAGCGGGGAATATAAAGGACGTGTCGTGTACATCGATGGTGATTTACAAAAACCATTCTTTACATATGAGAATAACTTTTTAGATTGGTATGAGCGTTGGCTGGATGAAATTATCCAAGGCTATGAAATAGATTGGTTTGGGATGTTGATGGGCGGCGATGATGCAGAGCTTATGAATAAATTCCATACCAGTAATGATGAGGAGTACAAAGTTAATGCGATTTGGGGAATGAATAAATTACCTCATTTGCTGCCTGAAACGATTCGTTTTCTTGAGGAACAGTGTCACAATCCCTCACATGCTATTAAAAGTGTTTCACTGCAACTGCTAACAAAAAACTGCTACACAAAAGCAAAATCATTCCTACAACAATGGCTGGAGAGCGATAATGAAGACGACACATTGAAAGCGTTGAAATATATTTATTGGTATGTTGAAGAAGATGTACAAGACTTTGTAAAGCCAATAAAAACAGTGTTATCTACTACTAAAAATCCCGAGAATTTCAGATTTATCACATATATACTGGAGAAGAGCAGTGAGGAAGATGCTTCGCTGTATGTCCCGTTTTTTACTCATCCAAATAAAGAGATCAGGACCTGTGCCATACATACAGTAGGCAAATCCAAAGAGAAAGAAAAATATTTACAGGATTTGATTCAATGTTTACAAGACGATGAAGTATCAGTAAAGCGTATGGCCATTCAAGCATTGAGAGATGTTACTAATCCCATTCTTTTACCCTGTTATGAAAAAATCCTGGATGAGTATAAAACAAATGAGCACTATATATTAAGTAATGTGATGCATAGACTAGAGGAATTTGGTGTGCAAGCGAAATCTATTTTAGAGAAGGCGAAACAACATCCTGATAAAGAAATCAAAGACAGTGCATATAGAATGTTAAAGGAAATAGAATAATGCTGGAAATCGTTTACGCCGAGAATATTATCGTTGGCGTGGTAAAAGATAATCAGTTTACATGGTATATTCTCGATAAGGATGACCTATACGATGTTTTATATGACCAATTAGATTATGTAGCAATGAGTAATCTTATTGAAGAACACAAGACAACGGTTGAATATTTGAGAACATGTATGTTGAAAGAACACTATCGATGTGCGGATGATACCCTGAAATTCAATCCATCCGTATATATTAATTTTGATACGATGTGTTTATTTTCGTTATATCCAGAGTATACGGCATTTGAGAGGATGGTATATGGGAATTGGAAAGGTAAGTTTTTCGATTTTATGGATATAATTCCCGAAGAAGGGAAGTATTGGATTGTTAACGGGAAGAATTACATAGAAGATACATTCAACTACTTCGTAAAAAAAGGGATTCGGGCTGAATGGGATGTGCAGTAATACGGAGAACAGATTTCCAGATGGAATTCTGTTCTTTTTTTTGTGTTATAAAACTTCTGATTCGCTTGTTGTAGCAAGTGAAGAAAGGCTATAATCACGTTGCTTCTTCTTATATTTTAAATTTTCCTAAAATATAGTTTTATCCGTTTGTCCTATTCAATCGTTTCGAAAGTATGCTATAGTACTTTAAGCACATGAAAATCGTTACTATTAAGAAAAAGGCAAACTCGTTGAAAGGCGAGGACGCAAAGCCACGGGTCTAAAGCTGCATGCTGCAGCTATGACAGCCGGGTTGCCAAACCGAAGGCGAGGTAGGCTGTCGGATGGCAGGCTTCTTTTTTTTGAAGCTAACTCTTTATTTTTGAAAATGGGGAGGATTCTATCGCAATGACTAGTAGTCTTAGGAAAAAACTAACGTATGTGATGTGCATATTACTGATTGTGAGTCTTGCCTCGGTTTTTGTAGCAAGCTATTGGAGTTCTTCGCGGCTTCTGGAAACTAGTTTGAATAAAGAAGCCGAGCTGGGAGCGGACAATCTATCGATGGAAATCGATCAGTTTTTCCAAAAGAAAATCGCGATTATCGAAACGATAGGTAAACTAATTTCTGGAGAAAAAGAAAAGGACTTAAAATTAATTCAGCAAGCTCAGAAACAAAATCCTGAGTTTGAAACGTTTTTTTTCTCTTATGATTTGAGCGGAAAAAAAGTTATTAACTTCAAAGGTGAAGAGACAGATGTTTCCGATCGTTCTCATTTTCAGGAGGCTGGAGAAGGGAAAGGGAAGATTGTTGTATCTGAACCGGTTGTTTCAAAACGAACAGGCAATAACATCGTTACTATTATGGTCCCGTTGATGAGAAACAACCTACAGTATGGCTATATGGGATCAACTATCCCGATTAACGAAATTCAAAAAACAGTCGCTGAAGAGAAATTTGGCGAGCATGGCTACGCTTTTTTGGTTAGTAAAAAAGGGAATTATATCTGGCACCCGCAAAAGGAACTTATTTTGAAGGAATCGGTGCTCAAGTCAAATATTCCAGAGATTCAAACCGCTTTTAACGAGATCCAAAAAGGAGAGCATGGGGTAATCCAGTATCATAAAGATAATGTGGAACATATCGCTTCTTATGCTTCTACTTTACAAAACTGGGGTGTATACATCACTGCACCGACTAAAGAACTATACGCTCCAATTACGAAGCTCTCTATAAATCTAATTGTGATTTCTGCATTAGCTTTAATAATTAGTATCGGTTTAGTTTATCTGCTTTCAGTACAGCTTGTCCGACCTATCCAAAGATTGAATCGAGCGGTCAAGGAAGTTGCCGAGGGTGATTTAACAAATACGTTAACCGTACACGGAAAAGATGAAATCGCAGTGCTTTCCCATGATTTTAACAAAACAGTAGCCCACCTGAAGGATTTAATTCAGGGTGTCACGGTATCATCGGACCAGGTGCTAAGGGTTACCGGTGAAGTATCTGCAGGTATTGAGAGTGCAATGAACAATGTTCACCAAATCAACTCTTCTGTCCGCCAGATTGCGGAAGGTGCAAAGGTGCAAGCTGCCAGTTCACAGGAGGTAGCTATATCGATGAACGATATGGCAAGCGGAATCGTGAAGGTGGCAGAGACATCTTCTAAGGTATCTGAAGCGGCTCAAGAGGCGACCCAGCAAGCGGAACAAGGTACGACTGTGGTCGAGCAAGCCGTGAAGCAAATGAATAGCATAGGTGAAGGAACGACAAAGGCGGCATCTGCTATTGAACGTTTAAATGGCCGTTCCAAAGAAATCGAAGCTATTTTGGATACCATCACAGGGCTAACTTCTCAAATTAATCTGCTTGCATTAAACGCCTCGATTGAAGCGGCAAGGGCGGGTGAACACGGTCGTGGCTTTGCAGTCGTAGCCGGAGAAGTAAAGAAGCTGGCAAACCAATCCGAAGAGTCAGCAGGAAAAATTGCAGAATTAATTAGCGAAACCCAGCAGGATACGTTCAATGCTGTAGATGTGATCAACTCAAGCAGCCGGGATGTACAGGCTGGCATCGAACTCATCGAAGAAGTACGCATGAAATTTGCAAACATCTTAAACGCATCGCGCAACGTAGCAGATCATATTCTCGAAGTATCAGCCGCTTACGAGCAAATGTCAGCAGGTTCCCAAGAGGTAAGTGCTTCTGTAGAGGAAATGAACCACATTGCCAAACATGCGTCTGAAGATACAAAAAATGCGGCCAATGCTACCGAAGAACAAAACGTAGCAATCGAAACTATTTCTAATTCGGTTCAGCAGTTAAAAGAGGTTGTTGAAGAGCTGCAACAGAAGCTTGGAAAGTTCAAGCTTTAACAAAATAAGAGAGTAAAAAAATATATTATTATATAGGGGGAAAACATTATGAAAAAATACCAAAAATTATTGATGGCCGGTGCAATGGCTGTTTCGCTGCTAGGGACAAGTTTTACAGCTGCCGCTTCTGCAAATGTAATTGAAAATAAAGCGGAACAAACTGTAAAACAGGAAGTCCAGAAAAATGACAAGTACGAATCTCGCCTTGATGCTATCATTGAGAGAGGATACATTCTAATCGGTACTCCTGGAGATTACAAGCCCTTTACATACTTGAATCCAAAAACAGGACAATACGAAGGATACGATATTGATGCTATGAAGGAATTTGCTAAAAGCTTAGGAGTCGAAGCACGTTTTGTACAAACGTCCTGGTCTACATTGATGGATGATCTACTGGCAAATAAATTCGATATTGCTGTTGGAGGCGTTACCCGTAACACGGATAGACAGAAGAAAGCATATTTAAGCCAAGGATACATTCAGTTTGGTAAGGCTCCGCTAATTCGAGCAGAGAATAAAGATAAATATAAAACGATTGAAGATATCAATAAGCCAGATGTGCGCATTGGGGTCAATCCAGGAGGAACCAACGAAAAATTCGTTCGTGAGCATCTGAAAAATGCAAATGTAACTGTTGTGCAAAATAATTTGGATATCCCGGGTCTTGTGGCCAACGGTACGTATGACGTTATGATAACCGATACACTTGAAGCGCTTATTTATGCAAAAGCGGATTCTCGTTTGTATGCTGCTTTGGCTGACAATCCATTTACTAAGAGTGAAAAAGGTTACATGATTCCTCGCGGAGATTTTATTTTCGCTAGCTATTTGAACCTGTGGATGGATGAAATGAAGCTACAAGGTAAATTTGACGAGCTTTATAATAAATGGATTAAATAAATCTTATTATCAGGGCTGACTCAAAAGGTTATGAGTCAGCCCTGATAACTTTTTTGATGGATAAGAAACGATATTAAATTTCCAGATAAGGTCCATCCCGCCAAGGATGACCGCCTTTATATGGACCATAGGATGGAGCATGATATGCCTGTTCAGGTGACAATGCTGGAAATCTTGAAGCTGTAATTAAATCACTACGGATAAAAAACGAATTTACTCCTCGTGCATCGGTTCCGATTAATGAATACCCTAATTTTTTTCCGAGCCCTGATAATGATGTTAGACTAGCGCCATAATAAGATGTACCGTCCCAGGCGAAATTTGGATTGTATTGTACCACCATTTTTTTCGGCGGAGGGAAAGACGCGTTATATTCAATGACTACAACCCTTGGTTTATATTCTGACAACGCTTCCCATACCCAATAATCATTACCATCTATATCAATCGATAATAAATCGAACGTAACAGGAACGTGCATACTTCTAAATATAGATACAATATTATCTCTGGTAATGAATTGATGTGCAGTTTTTACGGCTGGATAGGCAAAAAAGTTTGCACGTAACTTTTCATAGTTAGCTGCATTACCCTCAATCATAAGCCCTGACCAATTCTTAAATAAGGAAAGATAGGCGCTGTTGCATTCTAATCCATCCTGCACCCCAAATTCTACAAAGAATTTGTTCGTCGTACCTATACGTGAAAATAATTCCTCAATGATTCCATCTTCTCCGTTTTGAGAATGGATTTTCTTCTCATATAAATTTATAGTATCTGACAAATTGGTTTTCCCCCTATTTGTGTTTTATGTCATAGCATATTCATCAATCACTTGTATTTTGCTTTATTTTTTTGTTTATAGATCCTACGAACCATTTTCTTGGTTTAAGTTACAATAAAGTAAAATTATAGTACGATTATTATATATAGAAAGAAAAGGTGGAGTGATGATATGGAGTTTTCAGGGGAACCTATCATAACGATTCAGGATTTGAAAATGAGCTTTGGAGAGAAAAGCGTATTAAATGGTGTAAACCTGAATGTATATAAAGGACAAATCATCGGTTATATAGGACCTAATGGCGCCGGAAAGAGCACGACGGTTAAAATCATGCTGGGTCTTGTAGAAGGCTATTCCGGAGAAGTGAGAATTCTGGGAAGAGATATAGCTGACGGAAACATAGAGTACAAGAAAAGGATCGGGTATGTTCCTGAAATTGCTGAGATATACGATAACCTTACCGCCAGGGAATATCTAACTTTTATCGGTGAATTATATGGATTAGCATATGAAAGTGCTGATGAAAAAGCCAGGAAACTAATGAAGAGCTTCGGGTTAGAAGAAGTATATGATACAAGAATAACCTCTTACTCCAAAGGGATGAAACAAAAGGTGCTCATTATCTCAAGCCTGCTGCACAATCCAGATATATTGTTTTTAGACGAGCCTTTAAGCGGCTTGGATGCGAACAGTGTTATGGTTGTTAAGGAAATATTGGCGCAATTAGCCGCACAAGGCAAAACCATATTTTATTCCTCTCACATTATGGACGTAGTCGAAAAGATAAGCAACCGAATCATATTGTTGAACGGGGGCCAAGTGGTGGCTGACGGAAGCTTCGATGAACTAAAACACAAGTGCAAGGAAGGGTCATTGGAGGAGATATTCAATCAGCTTACAGGGTTTAATGAACATAGGGACATCGCTGAAGAGTTCGTATCCATTGTTCATGAGGTGAAGTAGGATGAAGGATTTTATGGTATTAAAGATTCTCGATCAGTTTAGGGGCATCTTCGGAAAGTTTGGCGTAGATTATGATGTAATGAGAAAAATTCTGCAAGTAAAGCTTATTATGGACGGAAGACGAGTTCCTACGATAATGAGCAATTCATCGAAGAAAAAAGACGAAACAAAAAATAAAGATGAAAATAAATTTATCAAGTCGTTATGGGTATACGGTTTATTGGGAATTATTATGCTTCCCTTTGTGTTGATGGGAGAGAATTATATCTTCCAAATGGGCGTAGTTTTTGGCATCCTCATGTTTATGATTACATCTTCTCTGATTTCTGATTTTTCCTCTGTACTTCTAGATATTAGGGATAAGAATATCATATTCTCCAAACCAGTCCACAGCAAAACGCTAAGCATGGCAAAAACGATCCACATATTTATCTATATGTTCTTCATCACGATTTCTGTTACAGGAATACCGTTGCTGGCAGCGCTAATAAAGCACGGAATCGCATTTTTTCTCTTGTTTTTATTAGAGCTTATTTTAATGGACTTACTTATCGTAGTTATTACTGCCCTATTGTATTTGTTTGTTTTAAAGTTTTTTGACGGGGAGAAGCTTAAGGATATTATTAATTATGTTCAAATCGGATTGTCCATCACCATTGCTGTAGGCTATCAATTACTGATCAGATTATTCAATTTTGTGGATTTTACTATCGCATTTACTCCGAAATGGTGGCAATATTTTATCGTTCCGATATGGTATGGAGCCCCTTTTGAAGTGCTGTTGCATGGCAATCATAATGTCCACTACATCACCTTTTCCATATTGGCTGTACTTGTGCCTATTGTGTCGATAATGATGTATATCAAGCTGATGCCTTCCTTTGAGAGAAATCTACAAAAGCTGGCGAACAATAGTATGAAAGGCAAGACAGGAAAGCGAACCATCCTTGGCGGAGTAGCGAAGCTCATTTGTTCGGGCAGGGAGGAAAAAACCTTCTTTCGGTTCGCATTCGATATGATGAAAAATGAAAGAGAGTTTAAGCTTAAAGTATATCCTTCATTGGGCTTCGCTTTGATTTTTCCCTTTATATTTATTTTTAACGGCTTGCGTGATGATGGATTTGAGAGTATCGCTTCCAGTCGGTTGTATTTGAATATATACTTCTGTGCATTGCTAATCCCTTCTGTTGTGATGATGCTGAAGTACTCGGGGAAATACAAGGGAGCCTGGATTTATAGAGTTGCCCCGCTCAAGGATATGGTGCCTATATTTAAAGGAGCACTAAAGGCGTTTATTGTACGGCTCTTGTTGCCTGTATATGTGATTGAAAGTGTTCTATTCTTAAGTATATTTGGAGTAAGGATCATACCCGATTTGTTTGTTGTATTTCTGGTGATGTTGCTATTCATAGTCATTTGTTTTTGGATGTTTGGCAGATCATTGCCTTTCTCGGAAGCATATGAAACTGCTCAACAAAGCGAAGGATTAATGATTATACCGCTTATGTTTATGCTTGGAGCCTTAGCGGGAGTGCATTATGCCTGTTCCTTGGTGGGATACGGTGTATATGTATACATGGCTATCGTGTTGCTCTTAAATGTAGTTGCATGGAAGAAAGGACTTTCTATAGGGTGGGATAAACTGAATAAATAACACATGATATTTCGTCTTATGCTTAGTAATAAGGGGTAGGAGAGCTGGAGAAAGAAGAGGGTAGACGCATGTGGCCGAGTGCTTCTTTTTCCAACAACCTACCTCTCGTTTTTCTTACTACAGCCCAAATAAAATGCTCAAAGCATAAGCGCCATGAGCCAAGGTGTCACACATAACGTAATGAGGGCTGCGAGTATCATCGACAGACTGGAAATCGTCCCCGCAATCGAACTGAATTCAAAGGCTTTGGACGTACCGGCCCCATGAGCGCTCGTACCGAGCAGTACCCCCCGGGCGATTTCGTTCTCAATCCGAAGCAACCGGATAACAATAGGTCCGATTACAGCGCCCATCAGACCGGTCATAATGACGAACACAGCTGTGATGGCCGGTACCCCCCCGATCGTTTCGGATACGCCCATTGCAATCGGCGTAGTGACAGAACGGGGAATCAGGCTGTCAACGATTTGTGTATTCAGATTCAGCCCTCTGGCAAGGAAAAGCGATGAAACAATGGCTACAACAGAGCCTGATAGCACGCTGACAAGAATTTCGGTCGCGTGCTTTTTCAATATGTTGAAGTATTTATAAAGCGGCACTGCGAATGCGATAGTAGCTGGTTGAAGCATGTTGCTTAACCACTGTGCACCTGTATTGTATGATTCATACGAGATATGAGTCCAGAGCAAGAAGGCGACGATAAGTAGAGGAGTGGTAAGCAACGGGGATAAATATACTTTCGGTTTGGTTTTATAGCACCATTTTGCCCCCCAGTACAATCCGATCGTGAGTATAAGGCTAAAAAGTGCGAGCATCATGAGCTTTTTTGCTCCTTTCGTTTAGCGATTTTATTTGCCAGTAGCCCGGTACAGGCCATGACAGCGACCGTGCTGAGAATGATGACAAAAACAACACGCACGCCATTATCCACGAGAATATGCTGGTATTTTATGATGCCGACAGCAGACGGGATAAAAAATAACAACAGTTCCGCCAGCAGCCACTTCGCGCCTAGCTCGATCCATTCCAGCCGGATGATTTTCGTTTGTAGCAGGATAAAAATAACGATAATACCTAAAATGCTGCCGGGGATCTTCCAGTGTAAGACCTCTACCAACTTGTTCATAATAAGGGAAAAGACGCAGAGAAGGATGATTTGCCCTATCCCTTTCATTATTGTTACCAATTCCGTTCGCTCCTTTCAGTGAAAAGTGTACAATATCCATTCTCATAGGTAAAATGCATATATAGAATACATACCATTCATTTTATCTATGATGAGCGAAGGAGATAGAAGATGGACGTACGGCATTTGCAATATTTCTTGAAGGTGGCCCATTATAAAAATTTCACAAAAGCTGCACAAGACCTGTACATCACGCAGCCAACCATTAGTAAAATGATTAAAAATATTGAGGAAGAACTTGGTGTCGTGCTGTTCAACCGTTCAGGTAAACAGGTGGAGTTGACGGATGCCGGTCAGGCCATCCTCATTCAGGCACAGGATATTGTGAATTCATTTCAAAATTTGTCGTCTGAGCTGGATGATCTGCGGAAACTAAAAAAAGGCTTCATTCGCATAGGTCTTCCTCCTATGATCGGTTCTAGCTTCTTTCCGAAAGTAATTGGAAAATTTCGTGAGCAATACCCTGAGATTATGCTTCAGCTTGTGGAAGACGGGGCAAAAAAAGTGGGCATGGATGTGGAAAATGGCATGCTAGATATCGGGGTTGTATTATCGCCGACGAACGGGGAAATTTTTCATTCATTTTCCCTTGTTAAAGAGAAACTGAGACTGCTTGTCCATCCATCCCATCCATTGGCGAACAGAGAAGCCGTATCGCTGCCTGAGCTGGCGCAGGAAGCATTCGTATTTTTCCGCGAAGACTTCGCGCTTCATGACCGGATTATTGCAGAGTGTGTGCAGGCAGGATTTCAGCCGCATGTTATATATGAGAGCTCACAATGGGATTTTATCAGTGAGATGGTAGCAGCTAATCTTGGTGTTGCTTTTCTTCCGGAGCCGATTTGCCGGGAGCTTGATACGGATCGGATTCGGGTGCTGCCACTCATCGATCCGGTTATTCCATGGCATCTCGTCATGATTTGGCGCAAGGATCGCTATCTTTCGTTTGCTGCCAGAGAATGGATTCGATTTACACAGGATCTTTTCCTCAAAAAAAGATTGATGTGAGATAATCCTCATTTTAACGGTAGGAAGGAAAGTAGTTCCTGCTTTTTTGATATTTTAAAAGATTGCTTTTGATATAATATAGTCATCACACCATGCCCCAAACGGGCGTCGGTCCGGCCTTGGCGCCACAAAGCGGCCGTGTCCCTTCTTTGTGAGAAAAAGACGGGGGAACACGCCGACGCGTGTATTTTCTTTCTTCTACTCTATGGATAATCAACAGGTATGATATTTACCATCATTTATAGGGGATGGCGTTATGATTACAGTACCTGGGTATGAAATTCACGAAGTCATTCTTGAAGACCAACATATTGTCGTTGCCTATGCTTCCTGTACGCAAACCAAGCGCAAAGTAATAGTGAAAATGGTAAAAGAGGGTCCGAGGACGATTATTGAGAATGCTAAATTAATGCATGAGTTTGAGATAGCGAGCAGTTTGGATATTCCGGAAATCGTAAAGCCGCTCTCACTCTTGAAGCAGGGCAATTCAATGATAATCATTTTGCAGTCAATTAAAGGAGTAACGTTGCGGCACTATTTCCGTTCTTATCGTGTTTCGTTTCGGGATTTTGTTCAACTTGCCATCCGGATTTCCTGTGTTATGGATAAATTGAATCAGCATAATATACTGCATATGAACATAAGCCCTGATACGATCGTGATAGAGCCTGTCTCTACAGGCATTTATGTTACTGGCTTTGGTTATGCAATCCGTTCAGAAGACGGAGGCCAGCACATTCGCAACACTCCGTTATTAGAAGGAAGCCCGCCTTATATGTCGCCGGAACGCATTGGACGGATAAACGATACGATTGATGTGAGGTCTGACTTATATTCTTTAGGGGTTGCTTTATATGAATTACTGAGTGGCAGAAAGCCGTTTCATGCTAATGATCCGCTTGAATGGGCCCATGCTCATCTCGCTATAAAGCCACTACCTTTGGTAAGGGAAACGACTCCTATACCGGAGTCCATATCCCGTATCCTCTTGAAGTTGCTCGCCAAAACGGTGGAGGAACGCTATCAGAATCCAAGCAAGCTAATACAGGATTTGGAGGAATGCCTGTATCAGTTAGAAACAGGGGAGAGTTGTGAATCGAAAGAGGCAGTTTTCCACTATGAGCTATCTCTCGGAGACAGACATGTACAGCGTTTGGATTCCCGTCTTCATCTGACTAAGGAGCAGGCAAGTGTAACAGAGTCGAAGACCAATGTTCCGATAACTCGCTCTGGATACGCCCAAATGCTTGATTTGGCTGCGCTTATGAAAGCGTCAAAGGCTTTTTCAGAAGAGAAGGACCCTGAGCGGCTTATGCATACGTTAATGAATATTATATTGGAAGACGCGGGGGCCCAACGAGGCTGCTTAATCGGGATTACAGAAGAAGCGTTATATATAGAAGCTGTTGTAGAGGCGGGAGGGGGAGCTGCTATTCTGGATACCATTCCCCTTGATGAATACGATGGTGTATTCCATGAGTTTGTGCGCTGCGTTGCAGCGACAAGAGAGCTTATTATTATTAACGATGCATATAGGAAAGGAAGATTCGTGAATGCTTCCTATGTGGTCCGATGCCGACCTAAATCGCTCCTTGGATTGCCCATTTATATTCAAGGTCGGCTAGCAGGTATTCTCTATTTGGAGAACAATCTTACACGAGGTGCTTTTGCCTTTGATTCTCATGAGGTTCTGCATATGCTCGCTTCCCAGGCATTCTATGTTAAAAAGCAGCGGTCTTCTTTAAAAGGAGCAAGGAGGCTGAAGGGTAGCGAGTATATACTTTCGCCTTCGGCCAATCTTCTGACAGAGCGCGAATTGGAAATAGTCCGTCTGATGGCAGCAGGCTTATCAAATAAGGAAATTGCAGCTCGCTTATTCATAGCGACTGGTACGGTCCATGTTCATATTAAGCATATTTATGCCAAGCTGAAGGTTAACCGCCGGATTCAGGCGGTGACCAAAGCGGCCGCGCTTGGTCTATTAGAAGATATATAACTTTGTTTTGACCGGACAGGAGCATCTGGAGCCGAACTTAGCTGGTAATAAGAAAATCTCGCAGGCGACTATGCTTTCTTATCCGTCAAAAATAGGGATTTGTAGGGAGTGTATCCACTTCCCGCAAATCCCCTCTTCACCATCAACCTTCCAGCAGCAAGGTTTCCGGGTCTTCCAGCAATTCCTTTACTCTTGTTAAAAAGCTTACTGCTTCTTTGCCATCAACAATCCGATGGTCATAAGACAGGGCGATGTACATCATAGGTCGGTTCTCCGATCGCTCTTTATCAATCGCGACTGGCCGCAGCTGTATCTTATGCATACCGAGAATGCCAACTTGAGGAGCATTCAGAATCGGTGTGGATAAAAGGGAACCGAAAATCCCGCCATTAGTAATAGAGAATGTGCCGCCCTGTAGGTCGGCTAAGCCAAGCTTGTTATCTCTGGCTTTTTTGGCTAGATTGGCAATCTCCGTTTCCAATTCAGCAAAGCTGAGCCGATCCGCATCCCGGACGACAGGAACAACCAGCCCGCCTTCAGCAGCAACAGCAATCCCGATATCATAATATTTTTTGAGTAGGATTTCTTTGTCTTGAATTTCTGCGTTAAGCAGAGGGAAGGCTTTCAGGGCGCCTACAACTGCTTTTGTAAAGAAAGACATAAAGCCAAGCTTTATATTGTGCTGTTCGACGAACTTTTCCTGACGACGCTTGCGCACATCAAGAATGGCAGTCATATCCACTTCGTTGAATGTTGTCAGCATCGCTGCGCTATGCTGGGCATGGACCAATCTTTCGGCAATGGTCTGCCGGCGTCGCGACATAGGAATGCGTTCTACAGGCTTCTCAGTGCCGATTGACGTACCAGCGAGAGTGACTGGTTTTGCACTAGTACTCACTTTTTTCTCTACAGGGTTAGCTTTGGCTGGTGCTTCAGCCGCTTTTCGTGATTCCGGCTGCGCCGCGCTATTTGCCTTTACATCTTCTGCGGTAACCCTTCCGAGCGGGTCCTGGCTTCTCACGTTGTGCAAGTCAACGTTTTGTGTTCTCGCCAGCCTCCGTGCAGCAGGTGTAGCTGCCCGGGAGCTAAAGCTTTTTTCTCTTTGGACGTCATTGGAAGCGGGAGCAGGTTCCCCCTTTTCTTCTTTAGGTTGGGCTATTTCTTTTTCCGTTGCTTGCGCTTCGGCCTTAGAAGGAGCGCTTTGTCCTTGGGCTGGAGCGACCCCTTCTTCAATCATAGCAACAACATCTCCCACCTGAACCGTATCTCCTGGCTCACGCATGATTTTTGTCAGTGTTCCATCTTGTTCTGCGTTAAGCTCCATGTTGACCTTATCTGTCTCCAGTTCAGCCAGTACTTCGCCCTGGGTTACCGAATCGCCTTCTGATTTTAGCCATTTTACAATGGTTGCTTCTGTTATTGATTCTGCCAATTCCGGTACTTTTACTTCACTCATGAGTATGACCTCCTGCCTTGACAGTCTTTGGTTCTGTAATAAGCAATGCTTGCTTCACAATACGCTGTTGTTCTATCTTATGGAAATCCGGCAATCCTTCAGCCGGGCTGGAGCGATGAGGACGCCCGATATAGCGGACAGGTACTTGAGTTAATGTTTTTAGCCGTGGTTCCATATACGACCAAGCGCCCATGTTCTTAGGCTCTTCTTGCACCCAGATGACTTCTTTTAGTTGTTTGCATTGCTCCAGTAGTTTCTTCAATTCTTTTTCCGGGAATGGGTAGAGCTGTTCGACACGTACGATATGAATTCTTCGATCAGCAAGCTGTAATGATTCCCATTCCGCTTCCAGGTCGATGGCGACCTTTCCTGAGCACAGAATAAGGCGCTCAGCTGTTTTTGCATGTTCTTCCAGACCAGGTTGCTCCAATAAAGGTCTAAAGGCGCCTTCACTTAATTCTTTTAAACGTGAAGCAGCACGAGGATTACGCAGCAAGCTCTTCGGCGTCATAAGGACCAACGGACGTGCGTTCTCTGTTCCGAGTCTTGCCGCCTGGCAGCGCAAGAGATGGAAGTATTGGGCTGCGCTTGTCAGATTAGCGACCGTCCAGTTATTCTCTGCTGAGAGTTGCAGGAAGCGTTCGAGGCGGGCGCTGGAATGCTCCGGCCCCTGTCCTTCATAACCGTGCGGCAGAAGCAGCACCAGGTTTGAGACTTGCCCCCACTTGGCTCGGCCTGAGGCGATGAATGTATCGATAATAACCTGCGCCGCATTGGCAAAATCACCGAACTGCGCTTCCCATATCACTAAGGTCTTCTTTGCCAGCACATCGTATCCATATTCGAAGCCCAGAACGCCCGCTTCCGACAGAGGGCTGTTGTACACGGCAAACGAGGCCCGAGCCCCTGAAAGATGCTGTAGTGGAATATATCCCTTCCCGGTCTTGTAATCATGCAAAACAAGATTGCGTTGAGCAAATGTTCCCCGCTCCGTATCCTGGCCGGTAACGCGAATCGGAGTACCGTCTGTCAGAATTGTAGCGAAAGCGAGTGTTTCAGCGAATGCCCAATCAATACTACTCTCAAGAGCTTCTTCCCTGCGTTTCAGGATTTTCTCTAATTTAGGATAAACGGAGAATCCTTCCGGCCAGTCAAGGAGCTCTTTATTTATTTCAGCAAGCGTGGCAGCCGGTACACGTGTGTCCATATTTGTCTCGTCTTTGTTTTGCTTTACTGGTGAAGGTGTTTCTGGTTCTTTTTCCAGATTTTTCATTTTTTCGTAGGCCTTTTTTAACCGTTCCTGAACTACTTGCCTCATTTCGTTCGCAGCTTTCTCATCGATAATCCCGTTCTGCTGCAGCATATTTGCGTACAATGCCGGAACTCGAGGATGTTCAGCTACTTTGGCATATAAGAGAGGCTGGGTGGTTGTCGGATCATCCATTTCATTGTGCCCGTAACGCCGATAACCGATTAAATCAATCAAAAAGTCTTTTTTGAAGGTCTTCCGATATTCATAAGCTAGGTGGATGGCCTGTAGGCAAGCCATCGGATCGTCGGCATTGACATGAACGATCGGGATTTCATATCCTTTTGCCAGGTCGCTCGCATAACGAGTCGATCGTGAATCTTCGCTTCCTGTTGTGAAACCGATCTGGTTGTTAGCGATAATATGAATAGTACCGCCTGTACGGTATCCCCTTAACCGGCTCAAATTGAGCGTTTCCGCAACGACTCCCTCACCGGGGAAGGCTGCGTCACCATGAATGGAAATCGTATACGCTTTGGTGAAATCGAGTTTAGGTGGGCCAGCTACCTGCCTGTCTTCCTGAGCCGCCCGTGTGTAGCCTTCTACGACCGGATTGACGAATTCAAGATGGCTCGGGTTATGGGCCAGCGTTAACCTCAGGCGAGCCGAATCTTCTCCTGTCATTTCCCGATCGGCGCCCAGGTGATATTTGACGTCTCCTGTCCAGCCGTAGTTCATACCCGTGGACCCTTCAGATGGGATCAAATCCTTATTGGGCGAATGGTGAAACTCAGAAAAAATCTTCTCGTACGGTTTGCCCAAAATATGGGCCAGGATGCTTAGACGCCCACGGTGTGCCATGCCAATCAGCACATGGCTAACCCCGTCTCGTGCGCTTTGGCGAATCATTTCGTCAACCATGGGGACGAGCATTTCCAGACCTTCGATGGAAAAACGTTTCTGGCCTACAAATGTACGATGCAGAAATTGTTCGAATTCCTCGACCTCCGTTAACTTCCGTAAAATAGCGATCTGATCATCATTGCCAAGTGTTTGTTTAATTTCTTCTGTTTCTACCATTCGATTGAGCCAATTTCGCTCCTCGAGGTTGTTTACATGCATGAACTGATAAGCCATTGAGCTTATGTACACTTCGCGAAGATGTGTAATTACATCCCACCCCGTTTGAAGACGGGCCGGTGCCTCGGGCCAGACGACTCGTGCTGGGATGGCTTGCAAGTCTTCTTCACTAAGACCATAAGCGGGAAGATCAAGCGGTTGTACATCGGCTTCTTCATTTGTAAAAGAGTTAATCTTTGCATACAGATGTCCGTTAATGCGAATATCGTCCGCTAATTTGGATGCGGCAACGACCTTCCCAAGCATATCCACAGTATTGGTGTTTTGCTGTATTGCTGTAGGATAGTTTTCTTCGCCATCGTATAACGGTGGTGCTCCCCATTCATCGAACAGTTCCCTCATATCTTGTGCGATGGCTTCTGGATCTTGAAGATACTGTGCGTATAATTGATGTACATAGCCCAAATTCGGACCGTCGAAATTCTGCCATGGTGTGTTGCTTCCGATTTGATTGTGAGCCAAGTTGTAACACCTCCAGCATTGATAAAGATTAAGAGGAGAAAGAGTCTCTATGATGACTTTTTCCTCAAGCATCCCTTATAAAAACATTTTCTATACATCTTTATGTGACAGTAGGGCGATTCATCATATTTATCTTCCTTTTTATGGTAGTGTATAATTTGTATACAACATGCCGGAATACGTATCATGAAGTATTTAGCTTTACCACATGTCACACCTGTTGATTATCAATATATTGGAAGGAAGAAGAATGGTGTGGTGGCTATCCACTCTGGATTGTACTGGATAATCAACACCTTTGGGCCTCTACAATTATTATTGCAGTTATTGTTAGTTTCATTATTTTTTACGCTATCGGGTCATATAACGGACTGATGAAACTCCGAAACTGGGTAAAGGAAGCGACGACTTCGATGTATATTTCGCACCTGTTTTATCGGGCTTGGAAGCAGAGAGGAAGCCTTTTCGCCACCCATTCCCCGATTGAAAGTCGAATCGAACGCCTCAAGAACATGTGAAAAGGTGGCATGAAATGAATCAAAAGTGTAAAATCTGCAGCTCAAATACGAGAGAATTCCTCGATAAGCAATTCAATGTCCATTATTACTATTGTGAGACATGTGAATTTATATCCAAAGATGAAGCTGCTATCGTATCTCCAGAAGATGAAAAGACAGAATATGACCTGCATAACAACTCGTATGATAATGAAGGATATGTGAATATGTTCAGAAGTTTTTACGACCAGAGCATTAAGAACTTTGTATGTGGGAGACATACGGCTCTGGATTTCGGAAGCGGTCCTGAGCCGGTTTTTGCCAGGATATTATCAGAAGAGTACGGTTATCATACGGATATTTATGATCTGTATTATTCTCCCATGAAAGTGTATGAAGGAAAGAAGTATGATTTGATTACTTCTACGGAAGTTGTAGAGCATCTGAAGGAACCGATGGAGTATTTCAGATTGTTCAAGGAATTACTTAAAGAAGATGGGCTCCTCGCTATTATGACGCTCTTCCATCCAAGGGACGACGAAAAGTTCTGTACCTGGTATTATCGGAGGGATAAGACACATATTTCTTTCTACACTCCGAAAACGATGGCGTATATTGCAAAGGAATTACGGATGCATGTAAGGTACATTGATGAAAAAAGATATTGTTCCTTCGGCTTTAACGAGACCAGGAGATGATAGTGCTTATAGAGGATGTTCAAAAAGTCCGGGAAACAGAACTGTGAATTTCTGCGTTGCGTTGCCCCTCCGCTGCTCGGGTCTACCGTGCCTTGAGCTTCACGGCTCTGTTTGTCCTCCTTTTTGAACAAGCTCTTATAAGGAATGACATATGGCTATAGTTATATAGAATTCACTTGACGTAGCAACAAAGGTTCAGGTGGTTTGAGGTGGGAGAATTGGAGAAAGAAGAGGTTGGATTCGCCCTGCGCCCCGGCAAAAAAAGGCTGGCTTTTCTTGCTTCTCACCACAAGAGTCTGTTCATTTATCAAGTCAGATGCATATAGATTAACGGGGCTATTCCTTGATAATTTCTTTTACTCTGCCTACTTGTCCATCTGTAAGACGTACTTTAATACCATGAGGATGAAAGCTTGAATTAGTCAGGATGTCCTTGACAATTCCTCTTGTTGTTATCCCGGTTCGCTGGTCTTTCTTTAACACGATGTCCACCTGAAGGCCCGGAGTAATGTTCGCACGATGTTGACCGCTCATTTATACACCTGTTCTTTTTCGCTGATTGTTCGGTTTTTTTGTTTGCTGGCTTTTCATTTTCTGTGTCGTTTTTGCGGCGTGCATAGACGACTTTCCACTTGATTGCTCCTGTTTTTTGCTGGCGAGCTTTTGCTTTATCGCTTCCTGTAGACTGATTTTTTTCTTTTCGGAAGGTATATTATCTTTGTCATTGTTTGTAGAATTAGACATATTTATAAATCTCCTTTGATGAACAAATTTTAAACTGACTCTAAAGAGTATCTTCAGTTATAACCGCTATTATAGTATAGTGGATGCCCAAAAAACATCGGCTCTAAGAATAATACTGACTTTTTTCTGCCGAGGCGTAGAGCATATCCAACCTCTTCTTTTTTGCTCGTGTTCATCCCTCGTACTGCTAAACATAAGTAAAAATATCCAAATGACCCGAAAAATAATCATTTGTAAACAACTAGAACAAAGAATAATGAGATTGTTGTTTGTGTTTTAAGGCGCTAAGTGGTATTCTTATCACGAAGTAAAAAAGGTAAGAAGATTAAGTGGACGATTCTGTGGCTTTCTGCTGAAACATTTGATAGTGAAAGACACAATACAGATAATTCAACTACATTCCGAACAATTCGGGAATGTAATCGCTCGATTATGTTTATACTTCATCTAGGGATAAGGGAGGGTATTCCGGAGAGGGGAATGCGCTCTTTTTTTGCTTACTTTTCCATTTACTATCAACTTTATTGAAGGAGATTGAATAGCATTGGCAACATTTTATGAATTTGAACTACATCATAACGTCGTCCGTGGTCTCACTCAGATGGGACTTGAGGAAGCGACGCCTATTCAGGAGCAGACCATTCCTCTGGCGTTGCAAGGAAGAGACGTAATCGGACAGGCACAGACAGGCACGGGGAAAACTGCTGCGTTCGGTATTCCACTCGTTAACAGGCTCGATGCAGAGCAGGAAAGCATTCAGGGTGTTGTATTAACCCCGACTCGGGAGCTGGCCGTACAAGTGTCGGAAGAGCTAAATAAAATTGCCCGCTATAAGGGAATTCATGTCTTGCCGATCTACGGAGGACAAGATATGACCCGCCAAATTCGGGCACTCAAGAAAAAGCCTCATATTATCGTCGCAACACCAGGGCGTTTCATGGACCATATGAGAAGAAAAACCATCCGTCTGCATGCCGTTGATATGGTCGTACTGGATGAAGCGGATGAAATGCTGAACATGGGCTTTATTGAAGATATTACGACGATTCTGCAGGAGATGCCGGAGGAGAGACAGACACTGCTGTTCTCTGCGACCATGTCCAAGCCTGTACAAGAAATCGCACAGAAGTTTATGGATAATCCAGATATTATTAAGGTAAAAGCCAAAGAAGTAACGGTCTCGAATATTACACAGCAGTGCATAAAGGTAACAGAACGAGAGAAGTTTGATGTACTGTGTCGTTTGCTTGATATCGATGCGCCAGAGCTGGCCATCGTGTTCGGAAGAACGAAGCGGAGAGTGGATGAGCTGTCAGAAGCGCTACATAAGCGTGGCTATAAGGCGGAAGGCATTCATGGAGATTTGAATCAAGCCAAGCGGGATAGCGTACTGCGGAAGTTTAAGGAAGGCAGAGTCGAAGTGCTGGTAGCTACCGATGTCGCTGCCAGAGGACTTGATATTAGCGGTGTAACCCATGTATATAACTTCGACCTTCCGCAAGACCCGGAGAGCTATGTGCACCGCATCGGAAGAACGGGCCGCGCAGGTAAGACAGGATTGGCGATTAGCTTTGCGACGCCGGGCGAAATCGACCATTTGAGAACGATTGAAGCGTTGACCAAAAAGAAAATGGAATGGCGTGAGGCTCCGACGCTGGATGAAGCCATTGAACAGCAACAGCGTTTGACGGCGCAAAAACTGTTGGAAGTAGCTGAAAAGGCAAATCTTCAAGCATATAGAGAAACGGCCGAGAAATTACTGGAAGAAGTTGATTCTGTTACGCTCGTTTCCGCTGTACTGAAGATGCTAACAAAACAAACGAACACGTCGCCGGTCAAATTAACCGAAGAAGCGCCGCTGCGGGTGAAGAAGAAAAAGTTCGATGATAAAGGAAGATTTGGGAAGCGGAATAATAAAGGCGGAAAGAGGACGTTACAACCTGCTAAGTCCAATCGTGCCCCAGGCGGAAAAACAAGGAAAAAGAAAGTGAAGTAATATACGAAGGCAGAGCATGAGGGAATCCGCTCTGTCTTTTTCTTATGTCTGATTCCAGGACAGTCATTTGGTAAAATAAAAGAAGGTAGACGATTTTGTTCACGGATGCGGCAGGAGGAAATAATGAAAAAAATAGATGTAGTTGGAGCCGTCATTGTAAACGAGAAGGGTGATATTCTATGCGCATTGCGTTCGCAGCAGATGTCAATGCCCGGATTATGGGAGTTTCCGGGCGGTAAAGTTGAACGAGAGGAAACTCCCGAAGCCGCTTTGCAGCGTGAAATAAAAGAAGAACTTGGTATAGCAATAGAAGTGGGCGCTCTTATTGCGGATGTTACGCATGAATATCCTACTCTGACTGTACGATTGCTGACATACTATGCTGCTCTGACAGATAAGAATGCTGTTCCCTGTGCGACAGAACACGAAAAGATAGCATGGGTAGAGCTTGAAAGTCTGAAAGGATTGCACTGGGCGCCTGCAGATATTCCTACTGTAGATAAAATTATAGAATGTCATAACGGAGTGATACAGCATGGTGAATCTGCCAATTGATTCGGTTCTTCCAGAGTTGAAGAATGCGCTGCACTCCCGGGAGAGTGCGGTGTTGGTAGCTGCGCCGGGTGCCGGGAAGACGACTCGGGTGCCACTCGCTCTTTTGAACGAGCCATGGCTTCTGGGACGCCGCATTCTTATGTTAGAACCGCGCCGTCTGGCGGCCCGTTCTGCAGCTCGCTATATGGCCGCATTGCTTGGCGAACAGGTTGGAGAGACAGTGGGATACCGGGTTCGAATGGACACTAGGGTAGGGCCGAATACAAGAATTGAAGTGATTACCGAAGGAGTGCTTACTCGCCTTTTGCAAGCCGATCCGGCACTTGAAGAAGTAGGGCTTGTTATTTTCGATGAGTTCCATGAACGAAGCTTGCATGCTGATCTGGGACTTGCGCTCTGCTTGCAATCCCAATCTATCCTGCGGGAAGATTTGAGAATTCTTGTTATGTCTGCAACGCTTGAGGCGAAGCCTGTCGCCGCCCTGTTGAATGATGCGCCAGTGTTGAGCAGCGACGGGCGGTCTTTTCCAGTGGAAACGTGCTGCATCCCCCGGCGCATTGAAGGTCAGATGGAACCGATCGTTGTGCGTACAGTTGCAGATGCGCTGGAGAAGGAAGAAGGAGATATTCTTGTTTTTTTACCGGGGGCAGGCGAGATTCGTCGGGTAGAAGCCGGTCTCGCAGAGCTGAAGCTGGGACGGCATATTCATGTAGCCCCGCTATATGGCAGCCTTTCGAGAGAAGCGCAGGATAAGGCGATTGCGCCGAGCAAGTCGGGAGAGCGTAAGGTCGTATTGGCGACATCGATTGCCGAGACGAGTCTAACTGTTGAGGGTGTGCGAATTGTTATCGATAGCGGCCTGATGCGTGTTCCCCGTTTTTCACCACGGACCGGTATGACGAGGCTTGAGACAGTCCGGGTATCACGGGCTTCAGCGGATCAGCGCCGAGGTCGGGCGGGTCGTCAAGCTCCTGGAGTATGCTATCGGCTCTGGACTGAACAGGATGATAGATACCTTAATCCGAGCAGTACGCCAGAAATTCTGGAGACCGACTTAATTCCGCTGGCACTGGAGCTGGCCGCATGGGGAGTATCTGATCCTGCGGAACTTCTCTGGCTTAATCCTCCTCCTGCCAGTGCATTCAATCAGGCACGTGAGCTCCTTATTCAGCTAGGTGCGCTGGATGAGGGCGGAGCGATTACTTCACACGGACGGCGTATGACCGAACTTGGCTTGCACCCACGGCTTGCTCATATGGTTCTCAAAGCGCTACCTATTCGACTCGGTGGGTTGGCGTGCGAACTGGCGGCACTTCTCGGTGAACGAGATTTCTTTCGGAATGGAGTACATGCTCCGGAAGCTGACATCCGGCTCCGTATGGAGGCGCTTCGTAGCGCTGGCAAGATTCAAGGACATAAGATAGATATAGCTGTCTGCCAACGAATTCTCTCTGAAGCAAATCATTGGAAAGCAGCGTTAGGTATAGCTCCGAAACAAGAGACAGACGACTTGGATGCGTGTGGGCTACTGCTTGCTTTTGCATATCCGGATCGCATTGCCCAACGGCGGGAGAATGGCCGCTTTCTTCTACGCAACGGACGAGGCGCAGCATTCGCCAGGATGCAGCCGCTTTCTAGCGCACCTTATTTGACAGCGGCAGAATTGGACGATCAAGGAACGGAAAGTCGGATTTTTCTAGCTGCTCCGGTTGTGCTAAGCGATTTGGAACAACACTTTGGTGAGCAAATCGAAGAAGACAATGTAATTACGTGGGAGCGACAGACGCAGAGCGTACGTGCACGAAAACAGGTGCGGTTGGGCGCTTTACTTCTAAAGGAGATGCCCCTTGCCGATCCAGACCCGGATGACATTCTGGTCGCTTTGCTTCATGGAATCGCAGAAGAAGGATTGGAGATTTTACCTTGGACGAAGTCCGCTCGCCAATTTCAGCAGCGTCTTACTTTTATGCACCGATTCAATTCAGATTGGCCGGACGTAGCAGATGAAGCGCTCATCGTAACACTTAAGGGGTGGCTTGCTCCCCATCTATACGGATTGAAGAGTCGGGATGACTTACAGAGGCTAGATATGAAAGCGATTCTTGAAACGATGATTTCCTGGGAACAGCGTAGAGAGCTGGATACGCACGTCCCGACACACTTTGCTGTTCCTAGCGGTTCACGCATTGCGATCGATTATACTAGTCCCGAGTCTCCTATATTAGCTGTGAAGTTGCAGGAAATGTTCGGATTGCAAGAAACACCGCGCATCGCCAGGGGGAGGGTTCCGCTTACACTGCACCTGTTATCGCCGGCGCAGCGTCCTGTACAAGTAACACAGGATTTGGCGAGCTTCTGGCAGAACGCATATTTTGAGGTGAAAAAGGACCTCAAAGGACGCTATCCTAAGCATTATTGGCCGGATGATCCATTATGCGCCGAGCCGACAAACCGTACACGTCCCCGCAAATAGCCAGGCACCGGGAAGGAAATCCTGCCCGGTGCTTTTTAAATAAAAGAAAAAGGTCATACTGGAAATTGGTGGAGCAACCATGCTGTGATTTTCTCTTTCAGCTCTTGCTCCACAGGCTCCCTCGCCTGCCTTCTATAATCTTTTATAATGGTATCCATATGCGCTTCCGCGTTCGTTTTTCTTAGGATATGCGTCATGTCCTCAATGAGATAAGATTCGCATGTTCCCTGTACGATATTGCAGATTTCTCTGGCATGCTCCGGGTGTACTTGCACATCCTTTGTGCCGGTGATAGCGATGACGGGACAGGATACTTCCTTCAAGTATTCGCGTACATCATATTGTTCATGTTCCCGGTTCCACTTGGCATTTATTTTTTTCCCTTTGTATATGACGATAGCTTCATCTGTCGAATGAATTTTTTGGAGCAGTTCATCATTCATCTTATCGATTTTTCCAGAAACATTCAGAAGGCGGAGGAGCCAGCCACCGAATCCCTTTTTGCTCTCAATGTCCCGTTTCATCTGTTCCCGTTGCCATGCGGTCGTATCGGCCAGTGGTTCAGCCGTGCCTGCAATCAGAATCATACCTTGTACAGCTATGCGCCTGCTGACCGCCGGAGCCAGAATAGAGCCCTCACTGTGCCCAAGAAGAATGATTCGTTCCCCGTCGATGTTCGGGTGGTTTTTCGCGAATGATACGGCTGCGGCCGCATCATCAATTAAGTCGAATAGGCCAGTTTCATAAAAGTCACCTTCGCTTTGTCCGACCCCTCTTTTATCATAGCGGAGAGTGGCGAAGCCCTTCTCTGCGATTGCATCGCTTAGCTGTTTAAATACATTAATGTGCAACTGCTTCGCATTACCATCTCTGTCGATGTCCCCACTTCCGTGTATCATGACCACAACGGGGTGCTTTTCTCTATTTTGCTGTGGCAAGGTTAATATTCCGGATAACGGATAGGCACCAGGGATAATGATTTCCTGCTCTTGAAAGTCCATGATGGGACCCCTTTCGAAATAATATTATCATTATTAATAATAATAACGCATGTGTATATAGCGTCAAGTAAAAAGTGAAACTTTCATCAGCTTCGAGTTCCTCCTTGCCCATTGATGGTTCATTGCATGCTGGACCGGGAGAAATATATAAACTAGAAAGGAAGTGTTCCTGTAAAAAAAGGCAATTGTAAGCGCTATTCCCTTTGTGTAAAATAAAGTTTGCAAGTCTATCATTGTTTGAAAGGAGTGAACTATCTTGACCTTGCTTGAAAAGTTTGTTGGTACCAGCAACGAGATTCTATGGACTTATATTCTAATCGTTTTGCTTATCGGGCTGGGAATTTATTTTACGATTAAAACAAAGTTTGTTCAATTTCGAATGTTTGGTGAGATGGTCCGGCTCCTTGGTGACGGAGTAGAAGATACCGCCAAAGGAAAAGAAGGAGTTTCTTCTTTTGGCGCATTCTGTATTAGTACTGCATCCCGGGTAGGGACAGGAAACCTGGCCGGAGTAGCGCTGGCGATTTCAACGGGGGGACCAGGTGCGGTCTTCTGGATGTGGCTTATTGCTCTAATCGGTTCTGCTTCTGCATTCGTAGAAGCAACGTTGGCCCAGATTTATAAAGTAAAAGACAAAGACGGATTCCGCGGGGGACCGGCGTATTATATGGAGAAGGCTCTCCGCCAACGTTGGATGGGTATTCTGTTCGCGGTACTCATTACATTGTGCTTTGGTCTGGTATTTAACTCGGTACAAGCTAATACAATCACGCTGGCATTAGAGACAGCTTACGGTTTTGACCGGTGGATTACAGGATTGTTTATCACAGTGTTGACTGCGTTCGTTATTTTCGGCGGCGTAAAGCGCATCGCTAAAGTAGCAGAGATTATCGTTCCGGTTATGGCCGGAGGATATGTGCTGCTGGCGTTGTACATTATCCTGACAAACATTACGCTACTACCGGATGTTTTTGCTACGATTTTCAGTAGTGCATTCGGTTTGCAGGAAGCGGCAGGTGGTACGATGGGCGCAGCGCTGATGATGGGAATTAAGCGCGGTCTATTCTCCAATGAAGCGGGAATGGGAAGTGCGCCGAACGCAGCAGCTACCGCCTCGGTAAGCCATCCGGTGAAGCAGGGATTAATCCAGTCTCTTGGAGTGTTTGTAGATACGCTGCTCATCTGTAGTGCAACATCATTTATCGTACTGTTATCTGATGCGTATAAAAACCAGAACCTAGAAGGTATTGCTATCGTACAGACGGCGCTTAGCTCCCATATAGGTCTTTGGGCTGGAAGTTTCATTGCGATTGCGGTGTTCTTATTTGCATTCAGTTCGGTAGTCGGAAACTATTATTATGGTGAAACGAATATCGAATTCATGAACACAAATAAAACATGGCTGCTAGTGTACCGTTTAGCTGTAATCGGGATGGTCATGTTCGGTTCGCTGGCGAAAGTCTCGATCGTGTGGGATATGGCAGACTTATTCATGGCGTTGATGGCTGTTACAAACCTGATAGCCATCGGTTTATTGGGCAAGATTGCATTTGCGGCACTGGCAGATTATACACGGCAGAAAAGGCAGGGTGCTGACCCGGTATTTTATCGTAACAGCATCCCGGGTCTGAAAGATGTGGAATGCTGGCCTGAGCAAGACACAAGAGCAGAAGTAGCCACCTCTAAAACGACTGAATAACAAACATAAGCGCCTGTGTGTCATGTATATTGCACACGGGCGTTTTATTTACTTCCGAGTTTTTCTATAATCGGCCCGTAGAAAGAGGGACGAAAAATTAGGCGTGTTGAACTCTCTATACGTAGACGATATTATGTATAACAAAGGTGCATAATTGTATGGCCGATTTATCCATTTCATATAGAGAGGTTGATTGTATTGGAAAACAAGCCAAGTTCATCGAACTTTATTAAAAGCATCGTCGACCATGACCTGAAGTCCGGAAAGGTAGATAAGGTGATTACTCGCTTTCCTCCGGAGCCGAATGGGTACTTACACATCGGGCATGCTAAGTCTATTTGCCTGAATTTTGAGCTGGCAGATGAGTATGGTGGCAAAACGAATCTGCGGTTCGATGATACGAATCCACTCAAAGAAGATGTAGAATACGTAGAATCGATTAAAGAAGATGTGAAATGGCTCGGATTCGAATGGGATGGATTGTTTTTTGCATCCGACTATTTTGAAGAGATGTATAACCGTGCCGTTCTGCTCATTAAGAAAGGCAAAGCGTTCGTCTGTGATTTATCGCCTGAGCAGATGCGCGAGATGCGTGGAACGTTGACAGAGCCGGGTAAGGAAAGTCCATACCGTAACCGGAGTATGGAAGAGAATCTGGATTTATTTGAGCGCATGCGTAAAGGGGAATTTAAGGACGGAGAGAAGGTACTACGCGCTAAAATCGATATGGGCTCCCCGAATATAAATATGCGTGATCCTGTCCTTTATCGTATCTCCCATGCAACGCATCATAATACGGGCGATACATGGTGCATCTATCCGATGTATGCCTTCGCTCATCCGCTCGAAGATGCGATTGAAGGAGTAACACATTCCATATGTACGCTGGAATTTGAAGATCAACGTCCTCTGTACGATTGGGTTGTACGCGAGTGTGAAATGGAGAGCGTGCCTCATCAGTATGAATTCGCACGTTTGAATATAACTAATACAGTGATGAGTAAACGGAAACTGAAACTATTGGTAGATGAGAATCTTGTGGACGGCTGGGATGATCCGCGCATGCCAACCATTTCCGGTTTACGCAGAAGAGGGTTTACACCGGAATCCATTCGTGCATTCTGTCGGGAGATCGGTGTAGCTCGCAGCAACAGCCTTGTCGATGCGAAAATGCTTGATCACTTCATTCGGGAAGACTTAAAATTGAAGGCGCCGAGGACGATGGGCATTCTGCGGCCATTAAAAGTCGTGATTACCAACTACCCTGAAGGACAAGTAGAAATGCTGGATGCGGAGATTAATCCGGAGAATCCTGAGATGGGCATTCGTCAAATTCCATTCTCGCGTGAAATCTACATCGAACAGGATGATTTCATGGAGGTTCCGCCAAGCAAGTACCACCGTCTGTATCCTGGTAATGAAGTGCGTTTGAAGCATGCCTATTTCGTTAAGTGCAACGATGTAATCAAGGATGAGAGCGGTAATGTGGTAGAAATTCATTGTACGTATGATCCGGAGACGAAAAGCGGTACAGGCTTCACCGGCCGTAAAGTAAAAGGAACAATCCATTGGGTCGAAGCAAGTAATGCCGTACCAACTGAATTCCGATTATATGAACCGCTCATTCTTGATGAACAAGAGGGGGAAGAGGAGGAAGGCAAGACATTCCTCGATTATGTTAATCCGAATTCGCTTGAGATCGTACAAGGATTTGTCGAGCCTAATATGAAAGATGCAGAGCCGCACAACAAGTTCCAATTCTTCCGTCACGGCTATTTCAACGTAGACCCGAAACATACGACGGCTGAGAAACTCGTATTCAATCTTATCGTCTCCCTGAAAAGCTCATTCAAATTACCTAAATAAATAGGAAACCTTCATCCTATGTAAATTTGAATCATGTTATAATTTGTAAAAAAGCCTTATAGTATATAAGGCTTTTTCTTTTTAATAATAAAGAATGGGTATGCAGAGTACCACTTTATTCCACCTGACTGAAACAAGAGGAAAAGGTGAAACTACTCTGGGCGAAAGTCGTATCTATGGTGTACAAAAAATGTTGGAGGCACACGGGGGAAATGAAAAACATGGAAGAAAATGAACTTTTGCAGGAGCTTGATTATGTATTCAAAAAGTTGGGTAGAAAGATTACGGTGGATTTAACGAAACGTATTACTCCTAGCATATCAGCATCGCAGGGACTTATCCTGAATATCTTGGAGGAGAGAGGGCCGAAAAAGGTATCAGAGTTGGCTGAGGAATTAGAAATTACTCTCCCGTCCATTACGACCCTAGCGGATAAACTGGTAGCACAAGGCTATGTAGAACGGAAAAAATCCGATAAAGATCGCCGGATCGTCTATCTCGTCATTACGGAAGAGGGAAGGGACCTTTGGAACGAAATCCGGGATGAAAGAAGAAAGAGATTGCATAAATATTATGATGCTTTATCTGAAGAAGATATCCGGCATCTTATCCGCATATATAATATTATACTTGCAAGCCTAGAAGAAGCAGACAGAAAGAAATAGAAAACATTTACTTTTATTCGGCTATTGACTTATTCTCAATGCCGAGGTTTATAATATTACTTAGTTTAGTTAATTAAATATTGTGCAGAAAGATAATGAGGGCTTTAGAAAACCAGGCGAGAGGAGGAATAGTATGAAGCGCTTTGGGATGAATATCATCGTGATGCTTTGCCTGCTGGCGGTAATAGCAGGCGGAGGCTACTATGTCACACAACAAGTCAATTACGTAATGACGGATAATGCCCGTGTGATTGCAGATATGGAAACAGTTGCTGCCCCAGAGAACGGTCGTTTGGATACGTGGTCAGCTCAGACTGGTGAGCAAGTAAAGGCCGGGACATTATTAGGCATAGAGAAAGCAACTACAGCTAAACCACAAGATGAAATCAAAGCTCCTATTGAAGGTACGGTGCTTAAAACAAACGCATCACCAGGCCAGATGGTCGCACAGAAACAACCGCTCGCGATGATAGCTGATATGAAAAAAATGTACATTTTAGCATATATCGATGAAACGCAAATTGGAGATGTTAGTGTAGGCAATACGGTCGATGTATATCTGGATGCTTATTCTAGTACGAAGTTCAGTGGGGAAGTAAGTGAAATAGGGTACGAAGCAGGTAACTTTCTGCAAGGAGGACAGTCCTCCAATTCTCAACAGAGTAGCACACCTTCCAAAGAGGTACAGCGTGTGCCGGTAAAAATTAAGGTCGATGATTTCTACGGAAATTATGTCGCACTTGGCATGAATGCTGAAGTGAAAATCCATAAGTAAGAAATTCAACATAGAAACACAAAGAAGGAGAGTCATACATGAGCAGAGCAAGATTTTTTTGGATTAATGTTGTTATTTTCCTGGTCATTGTCGGCCTTGCAATTGGTGCGTATTACTATTATTTCATTCAAGCCAATTATGTATCCACGGATGATGCCAAAATAACAGGTCAAGTCGCAACGGTTACAGCACAGTCACAGGGAAAATTAGCAGGTTGGAAAGGCCAAGAAGGACAACAGGTGAACCAGGGTGACACGATGGGGCAAGTGAATGGTGGCGCTCAAAATGTGACAGTTACGGCACCGCTTAGCGGTACGGTAATACAAAGCAAAGCCATGAATGGTCAAATAGTGGTTCCGGGTCAACAATTGGCTCAAATTGTAGATATGAAAAAATTATATGTGGAAGCAAACATTGAAGAAACGAATATTCGAGATGTGAAAGTCGGAGCGGATGTAGATGTGACAATCGATGCGGAACCGGGTACAAAGATTAAAGGCAAAATTGAAGAAGTCGGTATGGCAACTAATTCAATGTTCTCGTTAATGCCACAGCAAAATGCAAGTGGAGACTATACCAAAGTAGTACAGCGTGTACCGGTTAAAATCTCCATGGATAGCTATCCGGCTGATATCGTTCCTGGTATGAACGCAACGGTACAAATCCATAAATAACAACTTAGAAATAGAAAGGAGGGAATGTTCGCATGCCATCCAATAGAAGTTCGAGCGGTATTGCCCAGCACATTCCATTGCTAGTAGTGCTCATGCTGGGTTTATTTATTGCTATTCTTAACCAAACCTTATTGAATGTGGCCATCCCTCATCTCATCAATGAATTCAGTATTACGGCTTCAACCGCCCAATGGCTGTTGACCGGATATATGCTGGTAAATGGTGTGCTTATCCCGTTATCTGCGTACCTCATGGAAAAATTCGGACTGCGCCGGTTATTTCTTGCAGCTATGTTTTTCTTTACCATTGGGTCGTTAATATGCGGATTGGCGCCATCATTTTCCGTATTGCTGATCGGACGTCTGGTGCAGGCCGTAGGGGGCGGTATCCTTATGCCGCTGGTTATGACCATCATTCTATTTATTTTCCCACCGGAAATGCGTGGACGTGGGATGGGGATTTTTGGCCTTGCGATTATGTTTGCGCCAGCGATTGGACCGACTTTATCCGGATGGATTATGGAACACTATAGCTGGCGCCTATTATTTAACGGAATTGTTCCGTTTGGAGCATTAGTGCTGGTCCTAGCGTTCTTCTTGTTGAAGGATACGTTGGAGCCGAAAAATCCGCCATTTGATGTATGGGGAACAGTTACTTCAGTTATTGGTATCGGGCTTGTTCTGTACGGATTGAGTGAAGCCGGAACGAGCGGCTGGGATAGCGCCATCGTTGTTGGAAGTCTGGTCGTTGGTGTCGTTGTAACAACGATATTCATTTTTCAACAGCTGCGTTCACCTCGTCCGATGCTGGATTTTCGGATCTTTAGGTATGATGTGTTTTCACTCTCTAATATTATCAGCGTCATCATTACTGTCGCGATGTATGCAGGGATGTTCTTGCTACCGATTTATTTACAAAACCTGCGCGGATTTACTCCATTGGAATCAGGCTTGCTCATGCTGCCTGGCGCATTAATTATGGGGGCGATGTCTCCGTTATCCGGTACATTGTTTGATAAAGTAGGCCCTCGTCCGCTTGCGATTATTGGTTTGTTGATTACGGTCGTAACTACTTATGAATTTACACACTTAAGCATTCATACGAGCTACAACTACATTTTGACTATCAACATGGTGCGTTCTCTGGGGATGTCGTTTTTGATGATGCCAATTATGACGGCAGGGCTTAATCAGCTTCCACAGAGCAAAAACGGTCATGGTACGGCGATGTCTAATACGTTGCGTCAGATTTCCGGCTCGATTGGTATCAGTATCGTTACAACGATTTTCAGTACGAGAACAACGTTCCACCTAGGTAAAATCAGCGATCAGATGAATACGATGGACCCGAGCTTCAGCCAATCTTTCCAATCGTTGGTTGGATCGGTTTCCAGCGCGACAGGTATGCCTGCTTCTCAGGCAAGTGAGACAGCGGCGAGCATGCTGGCCGGGCAGGCAAGCCAACAGGCGGCCATCATGGGCATCAACGATGCATTTTTCTGGGCCATGGGATTTTCGATTATCGGGCTGATACTAAGCTTTTTCCTGCGTGATGTACGCAAAGACCCACAGGTCGAGTTAGGAACAGAAATAGAGATCTATAAAGCGGAGCGGGGCGGTCGTGTAGCAAAGCGCGTATAAAGGTTAGCCCCGACGTTAAAAAAATGGAGGGATAGCATGAAGATTTACGTAGTATACGACAGTGAAAGCGGTCATACTGAAGCGCTGGCCGCTTCTATTGCAGAGGGAGCGCAAAGCATTGAAGGCGCCCAAGTTTTCTTGCGTCATGTAAATGAAGCGGACGTGAATGACCTGGTCGAAATGGATGCTATTATATGGGGATGCCCCGGCCATTTTGGAACGATCAGTGCCGGTCTGAAGACGTGGATTGATAAGCTAGGGTACTTGTGGGCTCGCGGTAAGCTGGTTGGGAAAATTGGTGCGGTATTTTGCACGACGGCATCCATGCACGGTGGCGTAGAGGCAACAATGTTGAACCTGATCACGCCGATGCTGCATCAGGGAATGATTATTGTAGGTTTGCCGGGCAATATTCCTGAGAACGCCTTATATGGTTCCTTCTATGGAGTAGGTGTTACTTGTCCGGTGGAAACTTCACCGGACGATCCGGTACATGCACCGAATGAGAACGACTTGGCACTTGGCAGAGCATTGGGTAGACGCGTAGCGAATGTCGCGGGCAAATTCGCAGCTTCGCCCGGTATGGAAGTAAGAGGATAAGGCAATGATTATAGGCATTATCCTGGCCGTGTTAGCCCTGCTTGCTATCGTATTTTTGATTGCCTTTAATATCCGTGCTTCTTCTTCACCGCGTAAAACAGATGCCCCTGACTCGCCGTCTCCGCTATCCTCTGTCCCGGTTCCTGTGCAAAAGGAAGAGCCAAAGGTGCAAAGTACGATGAAAGTGGAAAAGCGTACAGAGCCGAGAGCAGATGCCCACAAAAGCACAGACGAAGAATATCGTCAGGCTCTCCGTCAGATGTTCCAGAATGAGAAAGAGCAGGAGAACGAAAGTGATTCACCCGATTCTTTTATGGATGATAATGAATATCGAGCTGCGATGCGGTCCATAAGCAAGAAAAAACAAGAATAGAGAACAGCCTGTACCTTCTACGGTACAGGCTGTTCTTGTGTTTGGTCTGTCGGTATTTATTTCGTTGCGGATACTTCAGCTTGCAGATTTTCGTGCTGACCCGGCCCATACAGGCGATATGCGGCGTGGTTGGTTGGACCGACATATTGGTTTAGCGGGAATGAGTGACGAATCGCTTCCGTGATGAACGCTTTTGCCAGTTCGATCGCTTCACGTGCAGTCTTGCCTTTTGCCAGTTCGGCGGCAATAGCTGCCGAGTAGGTGCATCCGGCGCCATGCGTGTAAGTCGTTGCAATACGCTCAGATTCCAATACTTCGAAGTTCTTCCCGTCATACAACACATCCACGGCAGCTTCATGTTCAAGCTTGCCGCCGCCTTTAACGATAACGTATTTAGCGCCGCGCTCTTGGATTTTGGCTGCTGCTTCTTTCATTTGCTCAACGGTCTTAATCGGACCCATACCGCTTAATTGCGACGCTTCGAACAGGTTTGGCGTTACGACAAGCGCTTTCGGTACGAGTACATCACGCAAGCATTCGTTTGTTTCCGGGTGCAGGGCTTCGTCTGCGCCTTTGCATACCATCACCGGATCAACAACCAGGTTTTTCAGTCCGTATTTTTCGATTTTGCCCGCAGCCATTTCAATAATATCGATGGAGCCGAGCATACCTGTTTTCACAGCATCAACGCCAATACCAGCGATGACAGTCTCAAGTTGTGCTTCCAGTGTTTTTACGTCAATCGGAAATACATTATGGAACCAACCGTTATGCGGATCTTGTGCTACGATGACTGTCAGCGCAGTCATACCATAAACGCCACGCTCCTGGAAGGTTTTAATGTCGGCCTGGATGCCGGCGCCGCCGCTCGTATCTGAACCGGCAATTGTTAACGCTTTATACATACTCATGGTTTTTAATCCCCCTTGCAACCGCAATTTCCTAGGCTTAGATGTTCTTATTCTGTGAGGGTTGAAAAAGGATTACTCATTCGTTTTGTGAATCAATCATTTTACATCTCACAGGCGGTTTTATCTTTATTATAACAATCGTTACGGAGAGTACAATCAAAAAGAGGGACAAGTTTATTTCTTCGGAATTTTCCATTCTGCTCATATTTCCTTATTGCAAAAGTGAAGAGTGATATGGTACTATTTTTCTGTATTAATTAAACGATGGTCAATTAATGTGATGACGAGGTGTTTGATTTGGCAGCAAGAAGGGCAGTAGACCAGGAACTTACAAGAGAGCGGATCTTAGATGCAGCTAGAGAGCTGTTTGTTACCCACGGGTATAGAAATGTTTCTATGCGTCAAATCGCGAGGGAGCTAGGCTACAGTCACGGTTCGATCTATTATCATTTTGAGAACAAAGCTCAGCTCTTCTATGCATTGCTCAGTGAAGGCTTTGCGTTGCTAAACCAAAGGTTCCGTGAGGTCATGGAATGTGAAGAACTTACCTCGAAAGCAAAATTAGAAGGCATTTTGTTTGGGTTCATCGAATTTGGGCTTACTCATCAGAGTCATTATGAAATTATGTTCTTAATAAAAGATGAAGAGGTGAGAAGTTGCTTACGACAAGAGCCGAATGAAAGCTATGAACAATTTGCGGATGCTGTATATGTACTGAGTGGGAAGAAAGCCGATGTATCAAAAATATGGTCTGTTTTTTTGGCCCTGCACGGTTTTGTTTCACACTATTACAAGACAGAGCAAACTTTTTCCGATGTTGAATCTGCCGCTAAAGCGCATGTGCGCTTTCTATCGGGCATAATACAATAGAGTAAAACTTTCACCAGCTTAAGGTTCTTTATCCTCTGCTGATAGCTAGTTGCACTTATTTGAGTCTTACTGCTTGTTGGATTAGGTTAGAAAAAATTTTTTTTGATTTTAATTGAACGATGGTTAATAAAAATGGAGGGTGATAGGAATGAAAAAAGCATTAGTACTGGGAGCCTCGGGTGGAATGGGATATGCGCTTGTAAAGGAGTTGGCGGAGCAGGGTGTGCAAACAGTGGCCTTGGCTAGAACAGAAGAGAAGCTTAATAAGCTATTTAAAGAAATGGAAAACGTACATATCATGGTTGGCAATGTGAACAAACTAGAAGACATCATGAATGCAGGAAAAGGTGTGGATGTAATCTTTCATGCGGTTAATATCCCGTATCCGGAATGGGCGACAGGGCAATCTATTATTATGGGAAATGTCTTGACTGCAGTCGAGGCGCTCAATGTTAAACTGGCAATCGTAGATAATATTTATGCATACGGAAGAGGAAATGGAGAGGAAATCGTCGAAAACTACCCAAAACGTCCACATACGAAGAAAGGAAATATTCGCCTGGAAATGGAGCGTATGGTCAATAAAGCCAGAGAGAAGGGTGTTCAAGCTCTTACTGCGCATTTTCCGGACTTCTATGGCCCTCATGCGACGAATACTGTCCTGCACTATACGCTGGAGTCGATATTGTCAGGCAAGAGAGCAATATTTGTCGGAAGACAGGATGTAGAGCGAGAATATATCTTCACGCCAGATGGCGCAAAGGCTCTCATAGCATTAGCGATGCAGGAAGAAGCGTACGGACAGAACTGGAATATTCCAGGCTATGGGGTTATCTCCGGTCATGAGATAATTACTATCGCAAGAGAGATGACGGACTATCGTGGAAAAGTGATGACCGTAGGCAAAGGAATGATTACATTTATCGGTTTATTTAACAAAGCGATGTGGGAAGTAAGAGAAATGATGTATTTAATGGAAGAGCCTGTTATTCTATCGGGTAAAAAATATGAGACACAGATTGGACCGCTGCCAAGAACGCCGTACGAGGAAGGAATAAGGCAGACGTTGGAGTGGATGAAGGGGGCATAAGCATACGTCATGATTTTGATTGGTTTGACGGGTTGGGGTGATCATGATAACTTATATATCGATAAGATACCAAGTTCGGATAAATTGCAGGTGTATAGCTCTCATTTCCCTGTCGTAGAAGTGGATAGCTCATTCTACGCTGTACAGCCCGTAAAAAATTATGTAAAGTGGGTTCGGGATACACCGGAACGCTTCGGCTTTATTGTTAAAGCGTATCAGGGTATGACTGGGCATCTGCGTGGAGAGAATCCGTTTCAAAGCATGGGAGAGATGTTTGACGCATTTAAGAGATCAATTGAGCCTGTATTGGAAGCCGGGAAGTTAAAGGCTGTACTGTTTCAGTATCCGCCCTGGTTCGATTGTACACAGAAGAATGTAGGCATTCTCCGCTATACGAAAGAGAAGATGGAAGATATTCCGGTTGCGCTTGAGTTCCGTCATCAGAGCTGGTTTGCACCTCGTATGAAGGAGAATACGCTCGCATTCATGGAACGGGATGGATGGATTCATAGTATTTGTGATGAACCTCAGGCAGGTGTTGGCTCTATTCCGACCGTCTTACATCCGACTCATCCGGAGATGACGATTGTACGCTTCCATGGACGTAACGTATCCGGATGGCATAGCAGTGGCCAACCAAACTGGAGAGATATCCGTTACTTGTACCGCTACAACACAGAAGAACTGAAAGAATGGAAAGATAAACTCGAATTTCTTCAAACAAAATCCAAAGAAATATGTGTGGTATTCAACAATAATTCTGGTGGCGATGCAGCTGACAATGCGAAGGAAATGATGGAACTTCTTGGCATTGAATATGAAGATTTAGGGCCTCGCCAAATGAAACTTTTTTAACTAAAATGCAAAAAATTTTAGATGAATACCAAACTAAAAAGAGGAAGAAAAGAGTTTGTAATTGGTAATTTACGGACTTTTTTCTTCCTTTTTATGTGAATTGAAAACTTTTTTGTCCATATATGAAATATTTATGAAATTAATTTGTGAATTTTTCTTGTCGATTTTGTTACAAGGTCACCGTTATGCGGTAACTCTGCTATAATAGGCGTCGCATCCTAACTTTATTAGTATTAGCACCATGAAAAGGAGAGTAAGATAAAGGAAATTTACGTACAGAAAAGTGCATGTAAAATGGATGTATAGCGTCTTAAGGAATACAGAAGGGAGGTAACTGGAGCAGTTATGACTAAAAAAGGTCTTGTGAAATTAGGTGCAATCTTACCTTTTTTGCTGCTATTGCTCACTGGTTGTACAGAAAAAATCGATGTTCTAGACCCTAAAGGGCCGGTTGCGCAGGAACAGTATAACCTGATTCTTTGGTCTTTCGCACTGGTATCACTTGTATTGATCGTTGTATTCGTTTTGTTTACCATTATTCTCATTCGTTACCGTGAGAGACCGGATAATATGGACTATGAGCCGCCGGATACACATGGAAACACCAAATTGGAGATTCTGTGGACATTAATTCCGGTTATTATCGTTATGGCTCTTGCTATCCCGACCGTTCAAATTACGTACGGACTGGAGAAAAAACCTGAGCAAGAACCAATGAAAATCCAGGTAGTTGCAGCAGACTGGAAATGGATTTTCAAGTATCCTGAGCAAGGAATTGAGACAGTAAACTATGTTAATATTCCAGCCGGACAACCGGTTAACTTCCAGCTCGACGCAACGGCAAACATGAACTCTTTCTGGGTGCCAAAGCTGGGCGGACAGGAATACACCATGCCTGGACATACCGGTTATCTTGTACTACAGGCTGACAAACCTGGTGAATACGACGGAAAGAGTGCCAACTTTACGGGTGAGGGATTTGCGCATATGCAATTTAAAGTCATTGCGCAAACGCCTGAGGACTTCGATAAGTGGTCTAGAGAAACAAGAGCAACAGCACCAAAGCTGACTGACGAGAAATTCCAAGAAATTATTAAAAAAGGCGTACTAGAAGAACGTATGACATTCTCCGGTACGCATGACGATTCGGTAATTGAAACCGTACATCAATATCGCAAAAAAACTGGCGAATCTAATGGCCACGAGAAACATTAATAAAGTAACTTTTTGACGGAAGGAGGAAGGAAAAGTGCGTTGGGATGAATTTTTTGTAACAGGCGACCCGATGATTTACGCTGCGGACGCTTCGATTGTGCTAGCCACAGTTGCGATCGTGGCTGTACTAACGTACTTTAAGAAGTGGAAATGGCTCTGGACAGAGTGGCTTACTACCGTTGATCATAAAAAAATCGGTATCATGTATATTCTTGCCGCTCTTATAATGATGTTCCGGGGTGGAGTAGATGGATTGCTTATGCGTATCCAGCTGGCTGCACCGGAAATGAAATTCTTGGAGTCTGAGCACTATAATCAGATCTTTACCACGCACGGTACGCTTATGATTCTATTCATGGCGATGCCGTTTATCTTCGGTATGATTAACATTGCGATGCCGCTACAAATCGGTGCCCGTGACGTTGCATACCCTTGGCTGAACGCTCTGAGCTTCTGGCTCTTCTTCGCGGGTGCGATGCTGTTTAACCTTTCATTCGTTATCGGTGGTTCTCCAGATGCCGGATGGACCAGCTACACGCCGCTGGCCAGCCTGGAGCATAGTCCAGGGGTAGGTCAGAACTATTATCTATGGGGGCTACAGCTCTCCGGTATTGGTTCATTAGCGAGTGGTGTTAACTTTATTGTTACCATTCTGCGGATGCGTGCACCGGGTATGACATTGTCGAAAATGCCGATGTTTACTTGGTCTGTATTGATTACTTCTGTAATCATCGTATACGCGTTCCCGATTTTGACAGTTGCTTTGGCACTGCTTACATTCGACCGGATGTTTGGAACTCACTTCTTTACGGTTGATGGTGGCGGTATGCCGATGATGTGGGTAAACTTGTTCTGGATGTGGGGTCACCCTGAGGTATATATCGTTATTCTTCCGGCATTCGGTATTTTCTCCGAGATCGTAAGTACGTTCTCGCGGAAACGTCTGTTCGGTCATAATGCGATGGTTATCTCTATGATCGCTATTGCGGGTCTGAGCTTTATCGTATGGGCGCATCACTTCTATACGATGGGTGCCGGACCAGGTGTTAACTCATTCTTCTCAGTTTCAACGATGCTTATTGCTATACCTACAGGTGTTAAAATCTTTAACTGGCTGGCTACGATGTATAAAGGACGTATTAGCTTCACGGTACCGATGTTGTGGACGCTTGCGTTTATTCCTAACTTCGTAGTCGGTGGTGTGACAGGCGTTATGCTTGCTGCCGCCCCAGCCGACTATCAGTACCATAACAGCTACTTCCTCGTATCGCACTTCCACTATGTGCTAATCGGGGGTGTTGTATTCGGTATGATCGCCGGTATGTACTACTGGTGGCCGAAAATTTTCGGTTTCAAACTGAATGAACGTCAAGGTAAGCATGGTTTCTGGTGGTTCATGATCGGCTTCAACCTTACGTTCTTCCCGCAGTACATTCTTGGTCTGATGGGAATGCCGCGTCGTATTTATATGTACACTAACCCTGACTGGGGTTTGCTGAACCTGACGTCTACAATCGGTACGGTTATGCAAGGTGTCGGCTTCTTGATTATTTGCTACAACATCTACTGGAGTATCCGTTACGCACCGCGTACAAACGAAGCGGATCCGTGGAACGGTCGTACATTGGAGTGGGCAATTCCTTCTCCGGCTCCATATTATAACTTCTCGCGCATACCTGAGATTAAAGAAATGGATCCGGTATGGTACGCTAAGAAACGCGGTGAGAAGGTAATTGACGGACCGCTTGAAAAGTTCCACATGCCAAGCAACTCTGGCGTCCCTGTTATTATGGGCAGTTTGTTCTTTGTGTTTGGTTTCGGATTCGTTTTCGGATGGTTCTGGATGGTAATTCCAGCTTTCATCGGCATTCTGATTTGTATGGCCGCACGCTCGTTCGATTATGACGATGGCTATTATGTAAGTGTCGATGAAGTTAAGAAGATAGAGGGGGTGTAACGAATGGCAGCACACGTTGATCCTGGTTACAAAGGACCTCTCGAATACAGTACAGAAGAAAGCAGAATGAATATTCTCGGTTTCTGGATTTTCTTGGGGGCTGAGTTTGTTCTCTTCTCGTGTCTGTTTGCAATGTACATTATTCTGCAAGGAAGTACAGCAGGCGGACCGACGGCGAAAGAACTATTTGAGTTCAAAACTATGATGATCCAGACCCTTTTGCTTTTGACGAGTAGTTTTACCTGCGGTTTGGCTATTCATGAAATGCGCCGTGGAAAAGCGAAAGGCCTTGCGATCTGGTTAGTTATTACTTTGCTCTTGGGCCTTGGCTTCCTTTACATGGAGATTGAAGAGTTCTTGCTCTATGTTAATCATGAGGGAGCTACATGGGGTACGAGCGCGTTCCTGTCCTCCTTCTTCGTGTTGGTAGGTACACACGGTGCGCACGTAACTCTCGGTGCTCTCTGGATGATAGGTATTATCATCCAAGTGCTACAGCGTGGTCTTACGCCGAGAACGACACGTAAAGCGTTCATTATCGGTCTGTACTGGCACTTCCTGGACGTTATGTGGGTTTTCATCTTTACGGTCGTATACTTGACAGGAATGGTGGTGTAATCGATGGCTTCACATAATAATAATGGCGAACAATATGTAGAAGAACATGATCATCATGGCTTTCCTTGGAGTCACGTTATCGGTTTTATCTTGTCGCTTGTGTTGACCGCCGCTGCATTTTGGGCTATGCTCGTTTCCGGATTGTCTGTGAATGTGGCCATCGGTGTTAGTTTAGTACTGGCAGTTCTGCAGGTATTTGTCCAGTTGTATATGTTTATGCACATTCGTGAGAGTAAATCAGCCATTTTCCAAAAGGGTGGCATTTACTTCGGCTTGTTTGTAGCCTTTACGGTTGTATTTGGTTCCATCTTCGTTATGTGGTATGTGTTGATGAACCATACGTATTAATCTAATTAAGAAAGCGGGTTGCCATGATGAGGCAGCCCGCTTTTTTGTTTGAGGCAAAGTTGTGGTAAAAATAAAGAAAAGATATAAGCAGATGAGGTGAAGAGATATGATACATACGTTTGAAGTGAAAACGTCGCAGCGTGACCAGTTTGTTGAAATTACGGATAGGGTGCGTGAACTTGTAACGCAGCAACATGTGCAGAACGGTGTGGTAACAGTGTATTGCCCCCATACTACTGCCGGAATTACGATAAATGAAAACGCGGACCCGGATGTAGTCCGTGATATGTTGATGCGTCTTGATGAAGTATATCCATGGGAACATCCGAAATACCGGCACGCTGAAGGCAACACCGCTTCTCATTTGAAGGCAAGTACCGTAGGCTCTTCGCAAACGATAATCGTGGCTGACGGACGGCTCGTTCTGGGTACATGGCAGGGTATTTATTTCTGTGAATTTGATGGGCCACGTCGCCGAAGCTGTTACGTTAAAATTCAAAGGGACTAGTCCTGCGCATTCCCGAGAGCTTTCAGCTTTTATGAAAGGATGATTTGGCTTATCATAAAGAGAGGGACAGGCGCGCACATTATTCGCGAATGGAGTGATGGAGAGCATGGGTAATGAAAAAACAGTCGAGCAGAGTCAGGAGCTTGCGACATTTGCAGGAGGATGCTTCTGGTGCATGGTCTCGCCTTTTGAAGAAATGCCTGGGATTATTAGCGTGATATCCGGTTATACGGGTGGTCATAAGGAAAACCCCACGTATGAAGAAGTATGTTCAGAGACGACAGGTCACTATGAGGCGGTACAGATTACGTATAATCCTGATGTATTTCCATATGATAAGCTACTTGAACTTTACTGGCAACAAATCGATCCGACTGACCCGGGCGGACAGTTCCACGATCGCGGACAATCGTATCAGACCGTGATTTTTTATCATAATGAGGAACAGAAGCAAAAGGCGGAAGCTTCTAAAAAAGCCTTAGAAGAGAGTGGACGTTTCAATCAGCCGATTGCAACGAAGATTCTACCCGCTTCCCCATTTTATCCTGCTGAAGAATATCATCAGGCGTACCATAGAAAAAATCCGCTACATTATAAGATGTACCGTAAAGGCTCGGGCCGTGAAGCGTTTATCGAAGAGAATTGGGGCAAGAAGCGTGACAAAGAGCTGTTGAAGAAAAAACTAACGCCTATGCAGTATGAGGTAACGCAGAACAACGGTACAGAACCTCCATTCCGTAATGAATATTGGGATAATAAGCGAGAAGGTATCTATGTGGACATCGTTTCCGGAGAACCGCTGTTCAGTTCACGGGACAAATTCGATTCGGGTTGCGGTTGGCCGAGTTTTACCAAGCCGTTGCATGACGAGTGGATTGAAGAAAGGCAGGATTACAGTCATTTCATGGTACGGACTGAAGTGCGGAGCAAAGGCTCTGACTCGCATCTAGGCCACGTATTTGACGATGGACCAGCTCCTACGGGCTTGCGTTATTGCATCAATTCTGCGGCGCTGCGCTTCATCCCGAAAGAGGATATGGAGAAAGAAGGATACGGTCGTTATCTAACCGTATTCGAGAAAAGTGAATAAGCACACACGGAAAGAAAGCTGTACTGAAAAAGTGCGGTGGTCTGTTTTATATGAAACGGGCCACCGCCTTTTTTGTGTGGAAAAATACATTTCTTTAACAATCCATTCACTCTGTCATAACAATATCCCTGTATTGTATAAGTAACAAGTGAATAAGCCAAGGTTGGAGTCTGGGAGAAACCTCAAATAGAACTTACAAGAAAGCTATGCGTACGTGTGAGTATGTCAGTATGTGGACGCGGCTTATGCCCTGTAATTCTATTTAAGGTTTTTTTATTTGGGAGGAGACGAATCGTGAAGCGCACAGATTTTTATGCAGAACTTGAGGCAAGCAGGAAGATCGCATCAGTGAAAGAGGAGAAGTTTTTGGAGAAAGCGTTGGATGCTGGTGTAGGCGCTGTTGTATTGTCCATCGGTAATATCGGAAATATCGCACGCTACGTTCAGCTTTACAAATCGCATGGCATTTTAGTATTTGTTCATCCCGAACGTATTGGAGGCATGAGTCAGGACAAGGATGGAATCGCCTTTCTGGCTAGGTGTGTGAAGCCAGACGGTATTGTCACAACGCGAAACAATCTGGTGAAGCAGGCGAAAAAGCATGGATTACTTACGGTACAGCGCTTTTTTCTCGTGGATAGTGATGCGATTAAATCCAGCCTTGAATCTGTTCGGGAGACGGCGCCGGATGCAGTAGAAATTATGCCGGGCCTTCTGCCTGAATTCATTACTGAATTCCGTAGGCATATCTCTGTACCTGTTATTGCTGGCGGGCTGTTGTCGAATCGTAATCAAATGGTCGAGGCGTTACGCTATGGAGCGATTGCCGTGTCTATGGGAAACCATCGATTATGGAAGGAGAAGGTAAACGATGAACCATATCCGTTGCCTGCTGTTTGATCTGGATGGAACCTTACTGGATAGTCGGGACTCGGTAATTGATGCCGTATATGCGACAGCGGAAGCGCATGTGCCGGGACTCTTTACGAGAGAAGCGATTTTAGCACGATTCGGCGAGTCATTTGACAACTTCATGGAGGTTATCGAAACTTCACTGGGCGGAAGGTACACAAGGGAGCAGGTATTCCAATATTATTTCGAGCATCTGAATGCGTACCATGATCGTACGGTTCGTCTGTTTCCCGGCATTCAAGAAGAGTTAGAAGCATTGAAGGCATCAGGGTACAGGCTTGGGATTGTAACGAATAAACAGAGGGACTTCACAATACGGGGCTTACAAATAACAGGCATTCTGCAACTATTCGACTCCATTGTTACTGTGGATGATGTCCATGCAGGCAAACCTTCCGCAGAACCTATACTGAGAGGGATGGCAGAATTGCGGGCTCTGCCGGAAGAGACGGCGATGGTCGGTGACAGTAAGTATGACTTGCTTGCTGCTAAAGCTGCAGGGGTTACAAGCGTGCTGGTCGATTGGTATAGTGCAGTCTGTGAAATTGACGTATGTCCCGATTATTACTTTTTAAATATTCGGGAGCTTGCAAGTGGACTTGCGCTGGAGAAAGCGAAATAAGAGGAGTGATGATCCAATGGCTGAGGTCACTTTGAAGCAGATTACGAAAAAATACGACAGTCAAACGGTAATTGAGAACTTAAATCTGAGTATCCCAGATGGTTCATTTACCGTACTGGTCGGTCCATCAGGTTGTGGAAAATCGACTACACTCCGGATGATAGCGGGACTGGAGTCAATAACCGAAGGTGAGCTACGGATCGGGAGTGAAAAGGTCAATCATACGCCACCTGGCAAGCGGGATGTAGCGATGGTATTTCAAAACTATGCGTTATATCCGACGATGAGCGTGTTCGATAATATCGGATTTGGGCTCAGGAATCGAGGCCTGTCCCGGACGGAGACGAAAAAGCAGGTGGAAGAGATTGCGGAAGTGGTAGGCCTGACTGATTATTTGCAGCGCAAGCCATCTCAATTATCTGGAGGACAACGGCAACGGGTAGCGCTGGCAAGAGCTATGGTGAAAAAGCCGAAAGTATTCCTAATGGACGAACCACTATCCAATTTGGACGCTAAGCTACGTAATCAAATGCGTGTTGAATTGACGGCTCTGCATAAGCAGATGGGGACGACTTTTATCTACGTGACGCATGATCAAGTCGAGGCAATGACAATGGGTGATCAGATTGTTGTAATGAATCAAGGCGAGATTCAGCAAGTTGCCTCTCCTATTGATCTATATTCCATGCCGACGAATTTGTTTGTTGCCCAGTTTATCGGATCTCCACCGATGAATATTGTCTCTATGCACAATCAGCCTTCCTGCGTTATCGGATTTCGTCCCGAAAGAGCCAGCATTGATGTATCCGAACGGCGGGGTTCGACAGCGGAGACGGGGCTTGTGTTGAACGGAATGCTTGTCTCTCGTGAAATTCTTGGTTCAGAGCTGCTGTACTACATTGAGACGAAAGATGAGCGGGTGATTGTGAAGGGAAATACGGAAAGTATCATTGAGGTGGGGACGAATGTCCGGGTATCTGTGGATGCCAAGCATCTGTATTTCTTTGATAAAACGACAGGAGCGAGAATAACAGGTGAGAAGATGCAGGTCATGGCAAATGCTGTAGTAGGAGGAATCGCGTAGATGCAAAATGAAGCGGTAGCGAAGCCGGAAATCGAAGTGATGGAACCGGCACATACGCAGGCATGGCCCCGGCAAAAATCGGTTACGGGCCGTTGGGAAATGATTAGACCGTACGCTTATGTAACGCCCGCTCTCCTGTTTTTTGCCCTGTTTTTCTTCTATCCGATCGGGTATGTGATGTACTTAAGCTTCCACGATTGGTCACTGCTGAATCTTGAAGAAAAAGAGTGGGTCGGATTCGCTAACTTTACGGACTTATTTCAGGAACAGGACTTTCATCAGGTCGTGATAAATACCGGATTGTTTACGGTACTGACGGTGGCTCTGGGAATTGGACTCGCATTCTTGCTAGCCTTGTGGCTGAATCGAAAAGCGAAAATATATGGGATTATTCAAGGCACGATTTTCAGCCCGCATATTATCTCGCTCGTATCTGTCTCCATGCTCTGGATGTGGATGATGGATCCGCAGTATGGTCTGTTAAATGCGGTCCTGGAGGCTTTGGGGTTGCCTGCATATACGTGGCTGAGCGATACGAAGAGCGCATTGTTATCTCTCGTATTGGTTAGCGTATGGAAAGTAGTTGGCTATAACACCATTGTATTCATTGCAGGGCTGCAAAGCATACCCCGCGATATTTATGAGGCGGCAGAATTGGATCGTTCGTCGCGCATTAAAACATTGTACAAAATTACGGTGCCGATGCTTTCACCGACGATTTTTTTTCTGCTGGTCATCAATACGATTTCTTCGTTCCAGGTGTTCGATACGATTGCTATTATGACGCAGGGGGGACCGGTAAATAGTACAAATATGCTTGTCTACTATATTTATGAACAAGGCATGGACTTTTTTAACGGAGGCATTGCTTCCGCCGCCTCAGTTGTTCTACTCGGCCTGGTAGGCTTGTTAACGCTTGTTCATTTCGCATTCATGTCCCGGCGGGTGCATTACCGTTAACCAACGCCGGAAGAAAGGAGAGTATGCGGTGTACTCGCTTCGCCTATACGTATTCAAAACAATTGAATGGCTATTTTTGCTGGTGGTGGCGCTTCTTTTCGTTTTCCCATTCTTATGGATGGCCTTGACTGCTTTCAAGACGCTACCGGAAGTATTTCGTTTTCCCCCGACGTTTCTGCCGGAAAGCTGGCAATTCGAAAACTTTGCTATTGCCTGGAAGTCGGGTCCATTCCTCACTTATCTTGTGAATAGCCTGCTTGTAGCCTTGTCCATTCTTGCCCTGCAACTATTCACAGCTGTACCTGCTGCCTATGCATTCGCGAGGTACAAGTTTAAAGGGCGTAATGTGTTATTCGGATTGACGCTCGTGGCATTGATGATACCGCCTCAGGTCATTTTCCTGCCGATTTACGTATTTATGAGCGAATGGAATCTCGTAAATACACTCTGGTCACTCATTCTTCCTTATGGTGCCAGCGCGTTTGGAATTTTTCTGCTGCGCCAGGCGTTCATGCAGGTACCGGATGAGGTCATAGAGGCGGCACGGTTAGATAATGCAAGCGAATGGAAAATCATGTGGAAAGTCATGGTGCCTATGGCTAAGCCGGTACTCGTTACATTTGGTCTGTTCAGCTTTATTTATCATTGGAATGATTATTTTTGGCCGCTTATTATGACGAACAATGAGCAGGTTCGTACATTGCCGATCGGCGTAGCGATGATGAAATCAACGGAAGGGGATACACTCTGGCATGTCATTATGGCTGGTAACATGATTCTCGTCGTTCCGATTCTTATTATCTTCTTCTTCGCGCAGCGGCACATTATCAATGCGTTTGTGTATCAATCCAAATAACATAGAAAAATTTCAAGGAGGAAAACCGGATATGAAAAGGTGGGCTAGTGTTTTTCTGATGCTGTTGTTGAGCGTGTCGTTGCTTATTACAGGCTGTTCAAGCCAATCTGCTTCCAAAACGGGTGCTGCTGCTGAAGGAGACAAATCGGCTGGAGCAGGAGACGGAAAACCGGTAGAAATCGATTTCTGGTATGCACTTGGAGGTAAAAACGGTAAGAAGATTGAAGAAATGGTAAAGGCGTTCAACGAAACACATAAAAATATTGTCGTAAAGCCGGCATATCAGGGTGATTACTATCAAAACCATGCCAAAGTTTTGTCGGCCGTGACTGCTGGCAACCAGCCTGATGTTACGATGGTCGAGGCAGGGGTTGTCGGTACGTTTGCCGATGCGAAGGTGCTTGAAGATCTGGGGCCTTATGCAAAAGATATGGAGGCGAAATACATACCAGGCCTGATGGGCAACTCTTATTGGAAAGATAAGCTGTATGCCGTGCCATTCAACCGTTCTACTCCACTTCTGTATGTGAATAAGGATAAACTGAAAGAAGCAGGACTTGATCCGGCCGGTCCGAAAACATGGGATGAGCTTATCGAGTATTCACGTAAGCTGACGAAAAAAGAAGGCGATAAAACAAAAACGTATGGTTTTTCCACACCGATCGATATCTGGTTCTATGAAGCACTTGTCTTCCAGAATGGAGGTAGCATTCTGAGTGAGGACGGCAAGCGATTGGCGATTAACAATGAGGCGGGCAAAGCGCCACTCAAGCTTTGGACTAGTATGGTGAAGGAAGGAATTATGAAAAACCCTCCAGGTGAGAAGTACAATGCATGGGATGTAGCGAAGCAAGACTTCTTGAATGGACAGGTAGCTATGATTTTCACTTCAACAGGCGATTTGCAGGCGATTGAATCTAATGCGAAATTTAATGTCGGCACTGCTTTCCTGCCGGCAGGAAAGACGTACGGAGCTCCGACAGGGGGGGCAAACCTGGTTATGCTGGCCAAGTCTTCCGATGAAGAAAAGAAGGCCGCATGGGAATTCATCAAATGGATGACCGATACACCGCAGACAGCGGATTGGTCGCTCGCCTCCGGATACATGCCGGCAACGACAGAAGCGGTAGAATCCAAACAAATGCAGGATGTATATAAAGAAAGACCGAATCTTAAAGTAGCGATCGATCAGCTTGAATATGCAAAAGCCCGCCCAATGGCCCCGGGATATAAAGAATTACAGGAAGTTATTATGGCAGAACTTCAGCGTGCGATGCTCGGGCAAGCGACGCCGGACGAGGCGATGGCAGCTATCGAGAAGAAGGCCGAAAAAATCCTAAAGAAATAAACACGATAGACACGCATAAAGAACAATCGTGAAGGTAAAGTAACTTTCCGGTTTCAGGTGCAGAGGAGGATGATGCAATGAATATTTGTATGGCTCACCGGGGATGGTCCGGAAGGGCGCCGGAGAACACGATGGCGGCTGTGCGCTTGGCACTTACGCATCCTGGAATTCAAGCAATGGAAATTGATGTACAATTATCAAAAGACGGTGTACCGGTATTAATGCACGATTTTGAGCTTGGTAGAACGGTTAAAGGCAGCGGTATGGTAAAAGATTATACGCTGGAAGAGCTCAAGCAATTTGATGCAGGTTCATGGTTTGACGAAGCATTTGCGGGAGAGAAGATACCGTCGCTTGAAGAAGTACTGAAGGAGGTGCGCGGCAAGCTTCTCCTAAATATCGAGCTGAAAACCGCAGGTGACATGTATCCTGGGCTGGAAGAAAAGGTGGCAGATCTGATACAGCGGTATGGGATGGAGGATGAGGCGTACATCACATCGTTTGACCATGATGCGGTGGCACGCGTACATGAACTGGCGCCCACACTGAAAAAAGGGTTGATTTTTGGAGGAAAGTCCAGGCTGCTGCGTGAGCAACTTACAGCAATGGGTGCAACGATTCTCTCTATCCCGTATCCGTATCTGACTCCCGACTTCGTACATGAGATGATTGAAGAAGGTTATACGGTTATTGCCTGGACGGTAGATAATCCGGAGCATATCCGAAATTTGATAAGTTTCCATCCGGAACTGCAGATTTGCACAAACCATCCAGATCGTATGCTGGCATTGACAAACAAAGCGTAAGAGAAGTGAAAAGCTCTGTGTAAACAGGGCTTTTTTCTTGTCCTATCTGCTCTTGTTTACCCGATAAAAAGGTTTGTTATATGCGATTTTATAATATGAATGTGCAAAAATTTATAACTTTGGACTTGTAAGATCTGGTGCAACTGCTATAATCTATATGGGTATTTCGTATGCGAAATATTTGGATCGGAAATATCATAGGAAGGAATATGAAATGCAGAACCCATCCAAGCAAATTCGACTTCTTATACGACAGATTCATCAGTCGTTCTTGGAAGTACTGACCAGCGAGCTTGCCGCCTTTAACATTACAGGTCCGCAGTTGCTCGTGCTTCGCTGTCTCAAGCGTGAGCCTCAGCGTATGTCCGACATTAGCAAACAGCTGGGACTATCGAATAGCACAGTGTCAGGTATTGTAGATCGACTTGAAGAAAACGGATATGTACGACGTGTACGTGATGAGAAAGACCGTCGTGTCGTCTGGGTCAATTTCGATAGGAAGTTCGAAGAAGTTTGCAAGGAGGTTCCTATTCTGCAAGACAACTATTTCGACGGACTACTCTCCGGAATGACAGAAGAGGAGGTATATGCGATTGTCCGCTCGCTGGAATTGCTGGCTGGACATTTAAAAGAAAAATTAGATGAAAAAAAGAAATAAAAAATTTTTCGCAAAAGCTTTGTATGCAAAATATTAGAAAAGAAAAGTAAAAAAGAAAGAGGGAGAAGGATGAATCGAAAGAGCTTACTATGGATTCTTCTTTCGGCAATGATTATTAGCGGAGGAGGCATCGGTTATTACTATTGGTATCAAGGCGCACATTACGTTAAAAGCGAAGACGCGCGCATTCAGGGTGACCAATATCGAATTATGCCGCAAATTGCCGGGGAAATAACACAGATCCATGTCGAAGAAGGGGATGTTTTGCGTAAAAACGATGCAGTTGCAGAACAAGATCCGGCCAATATGGACCCGAGTATGGTTAGCCGTTCCATACTGCGTGCTCCAATTGATGGCATGATTATGAAAATTTATATGAAACAACACGAAATAGGCTCCCCAAGCCAGGCGGTAGCGATGATGATGGATACGAACCATCTGTATGTATCCGCTAATATTGAAGAAACTGATATTGCTAAGATCCATCCTGGTCAGGTAGTGGATATCACTTTGGATACGATGAATGGAAAAGCAATTACCGGGAAAATACGGAAGATAGGTACAGCTTCCAATGCTGTATTTTCTCTTATCCCGGCAACGAATACCAGCGGGAACTTCAATAAAGTCACACAACGTATCCCAGTTGAAATCAGCATCAACAAACCGGATGATGTGGAATTGATTCCCGGCACAAACGTCGAAGTCAAAATCCATATTGCCTAGCGAGGAGGAATGGCCGTGAGTGCAACAACAGCTTCCACCTCTCCCCCGGCTGAGTCATCGGGGTATCGCTGGCTTGCATTGATTGCCGTCATTGTCGGAGCGTTTGTTGCTATCTTGAATAATAGTTTAATTAATGTAGCGCTGCCGAAATTAACTAACGTATTCGGTTCTACTACGGATCGGATTCAGTGGGTATTGACCGGTTATATGCTAGCTTCCGGCGTGATTATCCCGATTAGCGGATATATGGGAGATCGGCTTGGATACAAAAAGTTTTTCATTATCTCGCTTGGTGTGTTTACTTTAGGCACATTGTTCTGTGCTCTGGCCTGGAGCGATACATCGCTTATTATCGCCCGTATTATCGCCGGGCTAGGCGGCGGTGTTATCATGCCGATTAGCATGTCGATTATTTATAAGATTATGCCTCGCGAACAAATCGGCACGGCCTTAGGCTTATGGGGTGTCTCTGCGATGGTAGCGCCCGCTGTTGGTCCAACGCTAAGCGGTTATTTAATCGAACTATTTAACTGGCGATTTTTGTTCATTATCAATATTCCCGTAGCGGTGTTGGCCATTGTGCTTGTTTCTGTACTGCTTAAGGAGACGGAGACAGTCAAAGGAAAAGCATTTGATACATGGGGATTTCTGCTGGCCGCTACCTCGGCTGGTACATTACTTTACGCGTTGAGTAATGGTCAGTCGAAAGGCTGGACGTCATTTGAAATTGTAGCTTTATTCTTTGTTTCATTCTGGTCACTTGTCTTTCTTCTATGGGTAGAGACAGGCAAGAAAGATCCGATTATCGATTTGAGCTTATTTAAGAACTTTACTTATACGCTAAGCATTATTGCAGCAAGCCTTGTAACAATCGGTCTTTTTGGCGGCGTATTCTTAACACCTATTTTTCTTCAGAATATCCAGGGAGTCTCACCTATCGATACAGGGATTATATTAATTCCACAGGCGATTGCAATGGCTATCATGATGCCGATTGCCGGACGTTTATTCGATAAGGTGGGCGTCATTCCATTGGGGCTAATTGGTCTAATCCTTATGAGCATTATGACATATGAACTTCATCGGTTGACGGTCGATACGCCGTTTGCATGGCTGGAAACCGTACTGGCGATACGCGGAATCGGTATTGGGCTCTGTATGATGCCATTATCTACCGCGGGGATGAATGCCGTAGCGCCCCAGCAAGTCGGAAATGCATCATCGCTGTCCAATCTTATTAGACAGGTGGCATCTTCAATGGGGATTGCTGTACTGACCGCGCTTATGCAGCAGAGAACAACATTACATGCGCAGCATATTGCCGAATCGGTAAGCGAGACAAGTGTCCAGTATTTCCAAAGTATACTCGGGACGAGTACAATGTCCTCGCTTGGCGGTATTATTCAACGGGAAGCAATGGCATGGGGAATCGCGGATACGTTCCTCATTTCCTCTCTACCATTATTTATTACAATTCCGCTCGTATTGTTGTTTAAGAAGAGAAAGAAAGCGCCGGAAGTACAGGCGAGCTAGAAGTTAAAAGGAAAGAAAGGGAGAAATTATGGGAAGAAAAGCGAAACGGACAAAAGCGATCGCGTATTTATTGCTAGGGGCTGTGGCGCTTTCAGGCTGTACTACTAGTGCCAAGGAAGCAACACCGGACGCACCGGTTTCTGTTAAAGTAGCACAGGCACAAGAAGGTGCGCTAGGCGGTAAAGTATATACAGGAACGGTCATGCCGGATCAAAAAGTAAATATTATGCCCAAAATGGCTGGGAAAATCATAGACATTCCAGTAGAAGTCGGTACGCGAGTGAAAAAAGGACAGGTTCTGTTCCGGCTGGAGGATAAAGACCTGAAGAACGCTGTTACGAAAGCGGATGCGGCGGTTTCAGCGGCAGAAGCAAGCATCCAGACTGCAGAAGCGGCCCGGGAATCCGGTATCGTCCAGGCAACTGGTGGTGCCGTACAGTCGAAAAACGGAGTATTGCAGGCCAAAAATAGCATGATTCAAGCCCAAGGAGCTATCACGCAGGCGAACAGTGCGCTTGAACAGGCGACACACGCAGTAGAAGATGTGAATACTTCTTTTGACAAAGCGAAGCAGGCGCTTAATGATGCTACGACAAATCATGATCGGATGAAGCAATTGTTCGCGCAGGGTGCGGTATCACAGGTTCAGCTCGATCAGGCGGAAACAGCTCTAGTAAATGCTCAGGCGGCCTACCGCAGTGCAGAGATTGCCCGTACGAATGCACAGGAGAAAGTGGCAGCAGCGAAAAAATCGCTCGCGACAGCACAGAAAGCGTATGACAATGCATCAGCCAGCTACCAGAATGCGAATGGTGGCTATGAGAATGCACAGAAACAAGTCGGAGTGGCACAGAATACGGCTGGTATTGAAGCAAGTCGTCAGGCGTTGAAGCAGGCGCAGGTAGGAGCGAATATCGCGCGTGACACACTATCGGACGCGACAGTCGTCTCGCCGATTAACGGTATTGTTGGGGCTAAAAATGCAGAAATCGGCGAAATGGTATCCATGCAGTCCCCGGTATTGGTTGTAGCAAACCTGGACACTGTGACTATGCTAACGTATCTGCCTGCGGATCAGGTTAATAATGTGCAGCCGGGCAGTCAAGTACAGGTCAAAGCGTCTGCCTTCGATTATGTAACGACCGGAACAGTAAAAAACATCAGCCCGCTTGATGAAAAAGGAAAAGGATATCCGGTACAAATCACCGTAGCAAATCCGGATCTGAAATTAAAATCCGGTATGCTGGCGGAGGTGCGCATCCTTGCACCTGATGCACGACGTGGCATCGTAATCCCATCTTCAGCGATTGTAAAAGAAAAAGACAAAACATATGTTTATGTTCTTGAAGGTGACAAAGCAAAACGTGTAGAAGTGAAAACAAGCGGTGAACGAGGCGCAGAGGCGCTAGTAACGAGCGGCTTGAAAAAAGGAACTCGCGTTATCACCAGCAATGTTGCTCTGTTGTCCGACGGGGCTAAAATTGAATTAAGTCAATAATATGTAATAGGACCTACCATATTTTTACGGTAGGTCCTATTTTTTGTAACAAACTACTGTTTACAAAATATTTAGAAGAAAAATATAATAGAATTGCATGTCAAGAAAAGGAGAAAACGGAATGAAGAAAAAATGGATTGCAATTGTATGTTGTCTAGTGTTGATGTTTACGTCATTTGTTTCCCTGGCTGCAGCAAAACCAAGGACGGAGGCGGGGAGCGTTGCGGCTGAACATGTCACTAGACTGGCCGAAAGCCTTGGGGATCGTGTAGCAGGAACAGAGGATGAGAAGAAGGCTGCGCAATATATCGTAGAAGAATTGAAAAAGGTTGGCTTACAACCTACATTGCAGCCTTTTGTTACAAAGAACAGAGCCCAAGAAGAGATTTCTTCGCAGAATGTAATAGCTGTAAAACCGGGAAAATCCTCCAAACAATTGATTGTAGGGGCCCACTATGACACTGTGAAAGGCGTACAGGGGATAGATGATAATGGTTCAAGCGTAGGCGTGCTGCTTGAAGTGGCGAAACAGCTACAGGATAAAAAAACACCTTATACCGTTACGTTCATTTTCTTCGGTGCCGAGGAGATTGGAAAAAAAGGTTCAGAGTATTATGCGTCGCAAATGAAGCCGGAGGAAATCAAAAATACGGTGGCTATGATTAACCTGGACAGCCTAATTGCCGGGGACAAGATGTATGTATATGGGAATGAAGGTAAAACTGGCTGGGTGAGAGAACAGGCACTGGATATTGCAAAGAAGAAGAAATTGAATGTAGAGACGAATCCGGGAAACAATCCCGAGTACCCGAAGGGGACTACAGGTGACTGGAGTGATCACGCACCTTTTCAGGAGTTAGGCATTCCTTTTGGCTATTTTGAAGCGACAAACTGGGCGCTTGGCGACAAGGATGGGTATACTCAGACGGAGAAGCATGGCGCTATCTGGCATGATCCACAAAAAGATAACCTTTCGTTCATTCAAGCAGAATTTCCTGGAAGGATGGAAGAGCATCTGCACACTTTCACCATACTTTTAACGGAATTGATCACCCATATTAAGCCGCCGAAAAAGTAAAGAAAAATGTTGACTATTTTCTGACTCATTTATATATTGGTAATAGAAGTACAACAGAAGTCAGGGACAGATAGCGAGTGGTAGAGCGTGTCTTTACGTATTGAACACCGCATCGGCAAACTGGCGATGCAGCTGGCGTTGTTTGAAGAAGAGGTTGAAGGAGAATCATTTCCTTTTGCACTAGCAGAGAAGTCAGGTTATCAGTTCTGCAAAGGGAAAGTAGGCTCCATGGACGCTCATAAGGTTGTCGCGGCCATTGAAACTGCTGCCAAGAAAGAGCAGATTATCGATGGATCGTTTTACCGGGAGACGCACGCGCTGTATCACGCGATTATTGAAGCGATGCAGGGTGTAACGCGCGGCCAGGTACAGCTTGGCACCGTGCTGCGTACGGTCGGACTCAATTTCGCCATCATACGCGGAAAACCGTATGATAATGAACGTGAGGGTGAATGGATCGCCGTAGCGCTGTATGGAACCATCGGTGCACCGGTGCGCGGCCTCGAACACGAGACGCTAGGATTAGGCATTAATCATATTTGAATATCGTAAGGATAATGAGCCCATAGTAAACAGATGACAGGGGGCTACATATCGCTTAAAAAGGCGGTTTGGACCGTTTTATTTAAGCATGTGTAGCTCCCTTTTTGTTTGCCTGAAAAAGGAGAGTGGAGTATATGATCAAATTAAATGGACATTCATTAACGTTAGCACAAGTTCGAAGTGTGCTATATGATTACGAGCCGGTAGAGGCTTCGGCGGAAAGTTTGGAGCGTGTGGAAGCGAGTCGGCGTGCCGTAGAGAAAATCGTAACAGAAAATAAAGTCGTGTATGGCATCAACACCGGATTCGGCAAATTAAGCGATGTTTTAATTGATCAAAAAGATGTAGAGAAGCTGCAATTGAATTTAATTCGCAGTCACGCATGTGGTGTTGGTCAGCCGTTTCCCGAATCGGTATCGCGGGCGATGCTTCTACTCCGGGCGAATGCACTGCTTAAGGGATACTCCGGCGTACGACGGGACGTCATCGATTGCCTGCTGGCATTTGTGAACCATCGCATTCATCCGGTCATTCCCGAGCAGGGATCACTTGGTGCCAGCGGGGATCTGGCGCCTTTATCTCATCTGGCGCTTGCTCTGGTTGGCGAAGGGGAAGTGTTCTATAAAGGGCAAACTGTTCCTGCGCTGAGCGCGCTACGGGCAGAAAATATCCAGCCGCTTACATTGACGGCAAAGGAAGGGTTGGCGCTTATTAACGGTACGCAAGCAATGACTGCAATGGGTACGGTTACCTACCTAGAGGCAGAGCAGCTTGCGTACCAGGCCGAATTAATCGCTGCCGTGACGATGGAAGGGTTGCGTGGTATTACGGATGCATTTACAGAAGAAGTGCATATTGCACGTGGCTATCCGGAGCAGGTCGCAGTGGCAGAGCGGATGCGCGGCTATTTGGCGGATAGCCGACTTACTACAAGACAAGGGCAGCTTCGTGTACAGGACGCGTATTCACTGCGTTGCATTCCGCAGGTGCATGGAGCTTCCTGGCAGGCGCTCGGCTATGTGAAAGAGAAGCTGGAGATTGAGATGAACGCAGCGACTGATAACCCGCTTATTTTTGATGAGGGAGATAAAGTGATTTCTGGTGGCAATTTTCACGGTCAGCCGATTGCGCTTGCGATGGATTTTCTCAAGATCGCAGTAGCGGAGCTGGCCAACATCTCGGAGCGGCGAATTGAGCGTATGGTAAATCCACAGTTAAGCGGCTTACCTGCTTTTCTGAGCCCGCAGCCTGGGCTTCAGTCCGGAGCTATGATTTTGCAATATTGCGCGGCTTCGCTCGTTTCCGAGAATAAAACACTCGCGCATCCGGCCAGCGTCGACTCGATTCCATCTTCCGCTAACCAGGAAGACCACGTCAGTATGGGAACCATCGGGGCCCGTCATGCACACCAGATTGTACAGAACTGTCGAAGAGTGCTGTCCATCGAACTTATTTGTGCACTTCAGTCTGCAGAATATCAGGGGGTTGAGAAAATGGCATCCAAAACAAAACAATTCCACGTACAGGCTCGTAAAATTACAGCACCACTCAAGGAAGATAGGATATTCTCCAAGGATATAGAGGCCGTAGCCGAATTCTTGAAACAAACTTCAGTACAAACGATTACAGGCACATCATTTTTTAAGGAGGTAAGTTAAAAGGTAAGGAAGACTCCAGGTTGCAGTCGTTTTCAATATGAATTGTTTGAAAAACTCGCGAGCATGTGCCCGCGAGTTTTTCTTATGGATATGGAAATAGATTCAAGTTTTAAAAAGAGAAAAACGTGGAAGGAACATATACAGGAGAAATATCGCTTTTCACCTTCCATAACAATGCAGAAGGCAAGCGTCTTCCCCATGCCTTCTATTCCCAATGAGATAGTGTTATGTAAAGTTCGTAAGCGGATAAAGGTATACCTATTTATTTTGTAGTGGTAAATACAAATATGAATGGTAAGGAACTGCCATAGTTTAGGTCATGTCATATTGTCTTACTCAATAGAGGGCGTAAAACCTTAGAAGATGGCAAATATTATATGTACTCCTTCTTTCCCATACATAAGCCGGTATTGCATTCTGCATGTGACCTTTTTGTTGTGGAACGAGGCAAGAAAGAACATTTTAAGAAGATGGATGTACATAGATGAGGAGAAGGTGATTCAAACCTATGATTAAGCTGGAAAACGTACAAAAAAAGTACCCAGATGGGTATGTTGCATTAAAAGAAGTGAATTTAGAGTGCAACAATGGCGAAATTACAGTGTTCATCGGTCCGAGTGGTTGCGGAAAAACGACTACAATGAAGTTAATTAATCGATTGATTCAACCCTCCACAGGAAAGGTATACGTGAATGGAAAAGATATTTCTGATGTCGATCCTGTGGAGCTGAGACGGGGAATCGGATATGTCATTCAAAGTGTAGGTCTCTTCCCGCATATGAACATTGCAGATAATATTGCAGTTGTTCCAAGGCTGCTCAATTGGGAAGAGGAGCGTATCGCTAAACGGGTGGATGAATTGTTAAACGTCGTTGGCCTGGACCCCGAAACGTACCGTGGCCGCTATCCTTCGGAATTGAGTGGCGGCCAACAGCAGCGTATAGGGGTTGCCCGCGCACTGGCGGCAGAGCCTTCCGTTATCTTGATGGATGAGCCGTTTAGCGCCCTCGATCCGATTAGCCGCGAACAATTACAGGATGAGCTTATCCGACTGCAAAAGGACATTAAAAAGACGATTATTTTCGTCACGCACGACATGGATGAAGCTTTGAAAATCGCGGATAAAATTGTATTGATGAAGGATGGGGCCGTCGTGCAGCAGGGCACACCTGAGGAAATTTTACGGCATCCTGCCAACGATTTTGTTAAGGAATTCATCGGTGCTAAGCGACTTAAGCAGATTCAGGAAATACCGACCGCAGAAGAAGTCATGATCCGCAAAGCCGTAACAGCTTATCCAACTCGTGGGCTTGCTGCTTCAATTAAGATTATGGAGAGCAGAAAAGTTGATTCGCTCATCGTCGTAAACGAGGACGATGAGTTACTAGGCTATATTACGATTTATGATGTATTGAATCAATTCAAGGATGAGAACAAGCGGGTTGGCGATATTGTTAAGCCGTTTACCCATACGGTAACGCCGAACACTTTGCTAACGCAAGTCATCGACATCGTCGGCGAGCACAAGTTGGCTTATGTACCAGTCGTAAGCGAAAACAATACGCTGCTGGGTTTGGTAACGCGGGGAAGCCTTGTTGGTCATATGTCGGATATTTATCCCGCGAACGGAATCGGGGTGTAATGAATGGAGAAGTATGCACAAGTTTTTGTCGAGCGGTGGCACGATCTCTATAGCGCTTTAATCGAGCATATTATTCTTTCTGCGAGCGCGGTTTTGTTGGGCTGTCTGGTCGCCATTCCATTGGGAACATTTTTAGCTAAAACATCTATCGGATGGGTTCGTTCTCTATCATTTACGATTGCGAACATCTTTCAGACCATTCCCAGTTTGGCGCTGCTTGCCATTCTTATTCCTCTGTTGGGGATCGGTACGACACCGGCGATTCTTGCCCTATTTTTATATTCTTTGATGCCGATTCTGCAAAATACGTATTCCGGGTTTCAATCGATTGATCCGGGTATTATAGAGGCGGCAAAAGCGGTTGGATACAGCTCAAGCCAGAGATTGTTTAAAATCGAATTGCCTTTAGCAATCCGGTATATTATGTCGGGAATACGCCTGACCACGGTGTATATTATTAGCTGGGCGACGCTGGCTACCGTTATCGGAGCTGGCGGTTTGGGGGAATTAATCGTCGGTGGACTATCCGTATATGATAAACCGCTGATTTTTGCATCTGCCGTTTTAGCGATGGTATTAGCATTGGCGGTTGACTTCGTACTATCGCTGTTTGAAAAGAAGCTGACGAAACGGGAGAATTCCAAGCAGAATTTCGCTTAAATCGGGGGTTTTTATTGCATGAAAAAAATAACGCTGTTAGCTGTCTTACTGTCCGTACTTCTGCTGTTGGCGGGATGTACAGGTGGAAGAACCATCATTGTTGGGACACAGACGTTCACAGAAACAAAGATACTTGGCTATATGTATAAATATTTGATTGAGGATCAGTCTGACATCAACGTAAAAGTGAAAACAGACCTGCTTTCCACTCCGTTTATTATTAATGCAATGAAGGAAAATGAAATACAGATGGGGACAGTATATACAGGTGAGATTTATAATGGATGGTTTCCGGTCGAGCCGACGAAAGATCCGAAAAAAACATTAGCTCAGGCCAAACAGGGGTTTAATAAATATCACGGCATTATGTGGATGGACCCGCTGGGGTTTGAGAATACATATGCGTTCACAGTAAGAAAGGATGTCGCGGAAAAGTATAATCTAAAGAAAATTTCAGACCTTCAGAGCCTTGCACAGAATATGAAGCTGGGAGTAGACACTTCGTGGCTAGAGAGAAAAAATGACGGCTATAAAGCTTTTACCAAAACGTATGGGCTTTCATTCGGACAGGTATATCCGATGGAGATTAACCTTGTCTATACGGCTGTCGAAAGCAAAGATGTGGACATTGTGCTCGCCTATTCATCCGACCCGCGCATTAAAGAATTTAACCTTGTGACGCTGGAGGATGACCGAAAATTTTTTCCACCATACCTAGCTTCGACTATTATGCTGAATGAAGCGCTAAAACAATATCCAGAAATAGAGCGAGCTGTGAAGCCGTTGCAGGGCAAAATCGATCTCGATACGATTCGGACCCTTAATGCGAAAGTGGACCTTGAGAAAAAAGACCCTCAAGCTGTTGCAGAAGAATACCTGAAGCAGCAGGGGCTTTTAAAATAGAGGTGAAATCATGAGCGGAAATATTTTCAGTGAAATTCTAAAATATCTGCAGAACAACTGGAGTACGCTGCTTCTTCTGATCATGGAGCATATCGGAATGGTTGTGTGCGGTCTACTGCTAGCACTCGTTGTTGGGATACCCCTTGGCATTCTTGCTGCGAGAAGTGAAAAAACGGGAAGCGCCATTCTGGCGCTGGCTAATGTGATTCAAGTATTTCCAAGCCTAGCCCTGCTGGCTTTACTGATGGTTTTCTTCGGCATCGGCTTTACCTCCGTCGTTATTGGGCTGTTTCTTTACTCTCTTTTACCAATTATCCGCAATACATATGTGGGACTTAAAGAAGTAGATAAAAGTATAACAGAGGCAGGAAGAGGTGTTGGGATGACGGCATTTCAACTGCTGGCAAAAGTACAAATCCCACTGTCGCTATCGTTTATCCTGTCAGGGATTCGCATTGCGGCTGTTATTGCGATAGGTGTTGCTACTCTTGCCCCTTTCATAGGGGGAGAGGGACTTGGCAAAGAGATTTATTCAGGAATTAATTTGCGTGATCCTGTTAAAATTTACGTAAGCGCCATTCTTGCGGCGCTCATAGCGATTTTTGCCGATTTCTTGCTCGGTAAAGCACAAAAACGGGCAAGAATCGATTAAAGCATAGCGTGGAAAAACCAGTCTTGCTGCTAATTGCAGAAAGATTGGTTTTTTTATGTTGCAACCTGCATGTCTTTTGCACAAAGAAATATACATAAGTTATATACAACTGTTTGAACACATGTACAGGCATAACAGCAATCGAAAGTATAAGTATCGTTATCTTAATTTTTTCTTTTGGCACAGTAATTATAGGCGGAATATTTGTTTTTAATAAAATATTTACAATTATCTATAAATTATAGTATGATGGATGCAGTAAAGCCCAATAAAACCAAGTTTTTACGGAGGTACATAGTGATTGAGTTTCGCCAAGTAGACAAATACTATGGCAATTTTCATGTGCTGCAAAACATCAATCTGACGATTTCCGAAGGAGAAGTCGTGGTCATTATAGGACCCTCGGGCTCTGGTAAGTCGACACTGCTTCGCTGCATTAATCATCTGGAGAAGATTTCAAGCGGCGAATTGATTGTCGATAACATAAACGTTCATGATCGGAAGACGAACTTGAATGTTTTGCGACAGGAGATTGGCATGGTGTTTCAGCATTTCAACCTGTATCCGCACATGACGGTACTGGAGAACATCACACTGGCTCCCACGAAGGTGCGTAAAACAACGCGTGAGGAGGCCCAGAAGACTGCGCGCCATTATCTGGAGAAAGTCGGCTTGGCACATAAGGCTGATGCTTATCCGAACGAGCTTTCTGGAGGACAACAGCAGCGTGTAGCTATCGCACGTGGACTGGCGATGCAGCCGAAGATTATGCTGTTTGATGAACCGACGTCTGCACTTGATCCTGAGATGATCGGAGAAGTACTGGAAGTCATGAAGAGTCTGGCGAGTGAAGGGATGACAATGGTTGTCGTCACTCATGAGATGGGATTCGCCAAGGAAGTAGCAGACCGTGTAGTTTTTATGGATCACGGGCAGGTCGTAGAAGAGAACGAACCGAAGGCATTCTTCGAGAATCCGAAGGAAGAGAGAGCACGTTCCTTCTTAAGCCGTCTGTTGAACCATTAATTTATGTAATGATAAAAGGGGGTCTATAAGGTGAAGAGGAAAGTATCCGTTCTCAGTCTGGTATTTATGCTAGTGATGTCGGTTATGCTTGCAGCCTGTGGCAGTAAGGAAACAGATAAGCCAGCAGATGCGAATGCACCGGCCGGCGGAAGCGCTGAAAAAAGTGCAGTAGCTGCAGCGAAAGAGCGCGGTAAGCTGATTATAGGCGTAAAATACGACACAAATCTGTTCGGTAAGAAAGATCCGGCGGACGGTCAGGTAAAAGGCTTTGATATTGATATCGCGAAAGCAATCGCAAAGAAAATCATGGGTGATGATACAAAAATTGAACTAAAGGAAGTAACATCAAAAACCCGGATTCCAATGCTGAAAAATGGAGATATTGATGCCATTATCGCCACGATGACGATTACGGAAGAGCGCAAAAAAGAAGTCGACTTCTCCGACGTATATTTTGAAGCCGGACAGTCCTTGCTTGTACCGAATAGTTCTGCGATTACGGGTATACAAGATCTGAATGGTAAAACCGTTATTGCAGTAAAAGGATCGACCTCAGCGAAGCAAATTCGTGAGAAGGCCCCAGAAGCAAAGGTTGCTGAGTACGAGAATTATGCTGAAGCATTTACAGCGCTTAAATCCAAAAAAGGTGATGCGTTGACGACAGATAATTCCATCTTACTCGGTATGCAGAAGGAAGATTCGAACTTCAAGCTGGTGGGCGGTCTGTTTACAGATGAGCCTTACGGTATTGCTATTCGTAAAGGCGATGCTGAGATGCTGAAAGTCGTTAACGAAACGCTTTCCGGGATGAAGTCTTCCGGTGAGTATGACAAGATTTACGAAAACTGGTTTGGTGAGAAACCAGAGAAAAAATAGAGAAGGCAGGGGCCTGACGGCGAAGTGGCCGCAGGCCCTTTTTCTCGTCCGAAAGAAGGGATGTGAGAACTTATGTTGCAGAATATACTTGACATCTGGTCTGAATACAATGGTGAATACATTGGCGGTCTAATTACTACATTACAGATTAGTGTAATCTCTCTCATTGCCAGCCTGCTGCTTGGGACGGTAATCGCCATCTTCTGCATTTCCCCGTTTCGTACGCTCGTTATTATTGGACGGGCGTACATTGAGTTCATTAGGAATACTCCCTTGTTGATTCAAATCTTTTTCTTTTACTTTGGACTTCCATCGTTGGGCATTCAACTCAGTGCCTTTATTGCAGGAACGCTCGGTCTGACGGTATATACGGCCGCATTTATTTCAGAAGCGATTCGGGCAGGCATTAATTCCATTCCGAAAGGACAGATGGAAGCAGCCCGTGCGTCAGGCTTGACCTATATCCAGGCAATGCGTTACGTTGTTCTGCCGCAAGCGTTCAAAATTGTCATTCCGCCGCTAGGCAATCAGTTCATTAACCTCGTGAAAAATTCATCCCTTTTGGGCGTTATCGCTGGTATGGATCTCATGTACCATGCCGATATTATCTCAACGAATACATTCAAAACATTCGAAACATATATTCTAGTGGCGGTTTTTTATCTGACGATTACCGTACCGCTTTCGATATTAGTGAACTGGCTGGAGCGCCGTCTAAAGCATGCATAAGCCAAACGGTAGAAGAAAGGAGTGAGGTAGATGGATTTTGCCGGCGCATACAGTTGGCCGAATGTAAGATATTTGCTTGAAGGGTTCCTTGTGACGCTTGAGGTGGCTGCGATATCGATTGTTCTTTCATTTATCATCGCGATTGTATTTGCGATTGTTCGATATATGAAAATTCCTATTCTGTCACAACTCGTGTTTTTATGGGTGGAAATGATCCGGAATTTGCCCTTGCTGCTGATTATTTTCTTCGTTTTTTTTGCACTGCGCGATGTCGGAATTAAGCTGGAAATATTCAGCGCGGCGATAGCTGCGCTCACGATTTTTGAATCCGCGATGATTTCCGAGATCATTCGTAGCGGTCTCATGTCTGTGGATAAGGGGCAGATTGAAGCGGCGCGTGCCTCTGGCTTGAACTATGCGCAGACGCTGCGCTATATTATCCTGCCGCAAGCGCTACGACGGATGGTTCCACCGATTGTGAGCCAGTTTATTTCTCTCTTGAAGGATACATCATTAGCTATTATCATCTCGCTTCCGGAACTGATGCATAATGGACAGGTTATTTATAATTCGAAATCAACGTATATTATTCCTGTGCTCTTGTTAATTGCTATTATGTATTTTGTGATTAACTATGCTCTCTCAATCGTTGCAAGAAGACTGGAGCATTCCCGTTAAACAAGAAAAACGAGGAGCCGAACACATCCCGTTCATACAGGGATTCACTGTTCATGCTGCCTCGTTTTTTGTTTAATCAATTTATCTTGAAGCTCCGGGCCGCGTAGAGAGCCGGAGTGGACAGAAGTGAGATAACGAATTTAATCAGATACGTAGTAATAAAAATATCAAGCCATACATCGAACGGATACACACCCGCAAACGCGATTGTACAAAAGATAAGAGAGTCGACCAACTGGCTGAGAATGGTACTGCCATTGTTCCGTATCCAAAGCTGCTCCCGCTTTGGAAACTTCTTTTTTAGGAATGTATAGATTTTTACATCTAGAAATTGACTGATGAAGTAGGCAGCCAGACTAGCCAATGCCAAGCGGGGCATAAGTCCGAATAATTTCTCCATAGCTCCTTGTGCAATGTCGCCCTCATGTGGCTGGAACAATAGAACCATCTGCATAATAATCGTCGTCATAATGAGAGTGAAAAATCCGAACCAAACGGCTTTTTTCGCGTCTTTTTCCCCGTACTTTTCGTTTAAAAGGTCACTGGTTAAATAAATTGTACCATACATCGTGTTGCCGAGCGTCATAACAAAGCCAAACATTTCGATGGTTTTCACGACCTGAATATTAGCCAGTACCGTGGCGACGCCTACCCAGGCATATAAGCCGAGCTTGCCGAAGAGACGGTAGCAGGCCAGGAACAGCAGAAAGTTCACCAGCACAAATACCATGCCAAAATAAAAATTATACATATAAATACAATGCCCCCTAGTTTTGGTGACGCGGGAGATCTCGAACCGCGGCTTACTTGTTAGTAAAACATTACTATTCTACTAGGTCATAGAAAAAAGCACAATAAAAAATTACGGACCTAGCGAAAAGCTAGATCCGTAATTTTTGAATCATAAACTCCGGAAGCTGGAAACAAGCTTCCACAATGTTTTCGTTCACATACTTTGTTTCCATTCCGGAAGGTTGGCTTTCTACTGGCTTATCGTACCTTTTCGAGCCCATCGTAAAGCTCCACATGCCGCCCGGATACGTCGGGACTACTGCGGTATACACCTTCGTAACCGGGAAAAGGCTTTGAATGTGTTGGTGTGATTGTCCCATAATATCAGCATGAAAGACCGGTGATTGACTTTGACATACCATAATGCCATCCTCTTTCAAGGCGCGGTGCAAATTGCGGTAGAAGTCCAGTTCGAAAAGCTGCTCTGCCGGTCCGACGGGATCGGAAGAATCTACGATAATGATGTCATAGTAGTTTTCATAGTCTTTAACATAAGCAACTCCATCATTATAGATGAAGCGTACACGGGGATCGGACAGGTTGCCCGACACTTCCGGAAGGTGTTCTTTACATAGTCTAACGACTGTCTCATCAAGTTCCACCATATCGATTTGTTCGACATTCTCATATTTGGCCACTTCACGCGCGGCGCCACAATCTCCTCCACCAATGATTAAGACACGCTTCGGGTTAGGGTGGAAGCGTAGCGGGATGTGGGAAATCATCTCATTATAGATAAATCCATCCATAGAAGTGGTTTGCACAACACCATCGAGCACAAGCATACGGCCGAAGTCATACGAGTCTAGAATCGTTACATGTTGGAAAGGCGATACTTCTGAATGGACGATTTCTTTAATGCGGTAGCTTATTTTTAAATTCTCCCGCTCATCTTCCGTAAGCCAAAGCGCGCCATCTTTTGCCTGGATATAAGACACTGTTTGTTCCATTGCTTACCTCCCTTATGATTTTCGCAAAAAATAAACGTATTCTATGCAAGAAAGAAGAAACGTTCAAATAAAAAAGACACGGCGTTTCGCACAGAAAGCTTAAGGCTTACAGGCTAAACGACTATGTCTTTTACTACCGTACCATATTCGTGTTACGGAAACAATCAAAGAAATGATTTTCGTTCATTTTTTATTCCCTTGCTATAATGAACAAGCAGGGGGATGGTAATATATAAAGCGTATGCGCAGGACATCCAGGCTGTAAAAGCAATAACCTGGCCTTCGGAAAGGTTGGCGAATACGGAAGAATGATATGAGACGGAGAATGTATCGAGAAACAGCCCGACTGCCGTACCGCAGACGGCAAACTTGATTGCGGCGTTAGGCTTTCTATCGAATCGTATATAGAGTAAGGTAACTACATACAGAAGCACAGCAGTACCGATTTCCAGGAGAAGCAGCGTAAGCCAGTAATGACCCGAAGCAGGTTCGACGAGTACCCGATGACCGAACAGGAAGAAAAACAATGTAGCTCCGGCCCATACAAACAGGGCACATAGCACAGTAAAAGAAAGTTTGTTCATTTCCTATATCTACTCCTTCGATTTATTTATCGTTAGTCATCCCGTGCGTAAGCAGTGTCTCTAATTCGCCGTATACTCGGTCAGCCGGAAAAGAATCGGACAGCAATGCCTGGACAGCCAATCCGTCAATCATCGCGTTAACCAGAATGCCCCATGTCTCGAATGAGATGCCCTCTACAGGTGAAGTATTGAATATGGAAGCGAATTGTTCGGATAATGCTTTATTCTCGAACGAAAGCAAATCATGTAGCTGTTTTTTCATTTCTTCATGTTGAAAGCTATAGACCATTAGAGAAAAGAAAAGCCGGTGGTAAAAAGAATCGGACGTACAGCGCTCCCGGGCTGCATGGAGTGCGTCCTTCAGTTTCTTTGGACCCGGTTTTGTATCAGATTCCACTTGTCTCCATGACGATGTACATACATCTTCGACAAGACTAAGCATAAGCTGTTCTTTGGTACGAAAATGATAATATACCGTTCCCTGAGTTACGCCAGCTCCTGCTGCAACAGCTTTGAGTGTCAGCTTTTCTATTCCGTGTTCTGCAAGGCACTTTTTTGCGGAAGCAAGCAGTTCCTGTTTAGAGACAATATTCGGTTTTGCCATATTTTTTCACTCCTTTTACTAAGTTATTCGGATAACTAACTAGTATTTTATTCCACATTAAATAGAATGTAAATAGCCAGAGTTTTTTCTTTTTTTGTCCTCTGTGAGTGTCTTTTCTCATATGTTAATTTTAATAATATTTTAATTGTAAAGTTTATACACAAGATTAAAAATAGGAAATCAAGTATTTATATAGAACTTTTAGCTGAAAATATATTTGCATGTAAATAATTCAAATTGACAAAAAAATAACTATCAAGAAGGTGGTCGTATGATAGACGTGTACTTTTAGTCAGCATGGCGATATATGCCATAGCTCTGCAAATAGTATTTACGCTTATTATGATGATTATTAGCAACTCAGATCGCCTTTCGGAAATTGAAATTTTGCTGTATTTATTTTATGAAAACGAAATAAAGGAATACAGCGTACTGCTGTATCCGTTTATCCCGATTTTAGCGATCGTTGGAGCAGGTTTCGTTGTGTAAGTACTGTTTTTGATAATCCACAGGATAGCTTGTTGGCAATCGGTATTACGCTGGCGGGTTTACCGATTTATTGGTTATTGCAGCGTCGGCGGGTAAATTCCTTACTCACTGATGGTTCGTTGCCCTGGGATAAAAAGTGCGAAGCAAGGACAAGGAGATGTACGGCCAAGCATCACACGTATAACCCAGATTGTTTCAACTCATATTAAGAAGGATGAAGGTATGAGCAGGAGGAGACAATTATGCGTGACCAGCAATCAACTACGCAGATGCAAAATCCGATTTCTCAGGCACAAGATGCAGTCAAAAGTGCAAAAAACGCAACCGCACAGGTGCAGTCCCATCCGACGGAGCAGGCTTATATAGGCGCTGAGAACGCAATCGAACAGGCGGAGCGGGCAGTTGCGCAGGCGCAGACGAGCGAAAACCATCGGGCGGTAGCTGAATCGACTGAACAACTAGAGGAAGCACGTAAGCGGCTAAACCAAACAAAGTAGATGGGAAGCAAAAAGTTCAAGACGAGTATCAGCTAAAAAAATGACCGTGAAAAAAGCGGTCATTTTTTTGTTGACTTTTAGGTTTAAAGTGTGATAAATTTAATTTCGCTGCTGTGACAACGACGAAGTGTTGTATTGATGTTTCGACATTGATATAATATTTAAGTTGTCGTCAAATGCAGAATGACGAATCAAAAAAACAACAAAAAAGTTGTTGACAAAATGATTTGGGCTTGATAAGATATAAAAGTCGCCGCTGAAACACGGCGCAACAAAAAACAAGTTCCTTGAAAACTGAACAGTAACACTCGAATGTGTGCGAGTATATAAAAATTACCCACGAAAGTGA
>NZ_LGUG01000007.1 GCF_001274715.1 Aneurinibacillus migulanus
AATTGGCAGACACGCTATCTTGAGGGGGTAGTGGTCGTACGACCGTGCGAGTTCGAGTCTCGCCGACCGCACCATATGATTTTATGATACATTACATAATTAAAGTGATACGCTGAGATATCTCAGCGTTTTTTTGTTGTCTTACGTTTATTGATAAGGCTCCTTAGTTGACAATTTATCAATAGAAGTCTTACACTATTTATAAATATTATAAAAAGAGATTAATTACTTTTTTAGAAAGAGGTGCATGACCTATGTCCGCAGAAGCATTACAGACAGCAACGGCTAAACTAAGGGACGCAGGGGTGCGGATGACTCCTCAACGTCATGCGATTTTAAGTTATTTATTAGAGACCATGTCTCATCCTACTGTTGATGAGATATATAAATCGCTGGAGGGGAAGTTCCCTAACATGAGTGTAGCTACTGTTTATAATAATTTGCGTGTTTTTAAAGACATAGGGTTGGTTCGAGAGCTTACGTATGGTGATGCTTCAAGTCGGTATGATGCCGATATGAGCGAACATTATCATGCAGTTTGTATAAGCTGCGGTAAAGTAAAGGACTTTCATTATCCATCTCTTCATGGCGTGGAAAGAGAAGCATCCATAAACACTGGATTTGAAGTTGCATTCCATCGTCTTGAAGTGTACGGGCTATGTGAAGCCTGTCGTGTTCAACAATAAGCAAAGGAGCTTACCAGAATAATGGTAAGCTCCTTTGCTTATTGTTCATATGTTATTTCAATATCTAAAAGATTTTAGGCCAATGTGTCCTTTTCTCTTCCTTGGAACAGCTTACGGTGTATGACGGTTAGTATGTGCATCAGCCGGATCAAGTGACAATGGCTGTTTGCAAAACATGCATTCATCCCGGATTCCGACTACTTTGGTTACTTTACCGCAACTTGGACAATAAACTTGCGTAGCTTTAGTTGACACCATGCCAAGCCACATGTACATGACTGTGCTTCCCATAATACAGAGAAAACCAAATACTAAAAAAATAGCCATAATAATCGTATTTTGTGCAAACAGAGTACCTAAAAAGCCAGCGAATGCAGCATAGCCAATATACATTATAACGATGCCGATAAAAACCATTCCAAGCGCAAGCGTTCTTAGCTTGTTCAGCTTACCTGAAAATAGCATGTACATTTCCCTCCCGTAGCCTTCCTTCAAAATTATAGCATGTTTTACAAAAAAAAACCTCCTCAAATGCTTGAGGAGGAAAGAAGGATATAGTTAGTACCTCAGGAAGAGTAAAAGAAATGTACATCCTTATATTAAATCATCATTAACACTATGTCAATAGTAGAAGGTAAAATTATGATTCTTGTCGAAAAAGAATAAAGATATCAAATATATTATCATTTTGTAAAAAAACGCTGTTATTTTTCAAGTTTAAAATTTTGCTAAAAGGTGAAGTCACTTTTTAGCATTCACCGCATTGTAAGGGAGGAGGTTCCAAACAAGATGGATGAAGAGTTTTCCGTTGTATTTCTTCATAATATCATTGATGACACGGTAGAGTCGGTAATTCATATAAAACCGACTAACGGCCAGAGTACATTAATTGATGGGTTTGATGAACTGTATTTGGTTATCGTAAAAGAAAGAAGCGAAAAAATAAAAATTAAAAACATTTTACATAATTCATCAAACATACAAATTCGCTGGGTCGATCAGTTATATTTCACACATATTATAGAGAATAGATTTCATCGACGCTTTGTTCAATGGGCACTGCAGGGGAAAGTACTATATGACAAAAAGCATTATATGAAGCAAGTCAGAGATAGATTCTTTACGTATCCGTCTACGTTTCACAGTCGAACCATTTGTGTAGAGTTTACCCGCTTTCTGCGTCATTATTTAGAAGCAAAGGAATATGTAAGCCAGGAGCAAATACTTGACGCGTACAATAGTATGTTTTGTGCTCTGCATCATTGGGCACGATTGGCGGTTATTGAAGCAGGAGAGGTGCCAGAGACTGTAGTTTGGCAGCAAGTTTCTCAGATTGATTACTCTATTTTCAAATTGTATGAAGAACTTATCACTACTAATGACCCGTTGGTAAAACGAATTGAATTATTGTTATTAGCAAGTGAGTTCTCAGTTATTTCTAAGATGGGAGAATGCAGTGCTTTTTTGCTGAATATTATGCGGGAGAGAAAGGAACCATGGTCTGTTGACGAACTGTTGCATCACCCTGAATTTTATGGAGTACAATTCGATTTAATTTTATTGTTGGAGAAATTGTCTAAGCGTTCCTTGTTAAAAGAAGTACTTGTAGAAAACGAGTATGGAATAGAAAAAAAATATACTGTTGAGTAACAAATTTGTACAGCCTTGGAACGCTCTCCGAGGTTGTTTTTTCTATAACGTACGGTAAGGCTCAAAAATATATGAATGGCTGACATACCATGTTAGCAAAATTTCAAGGTGCGCCTTATTATCCTGGTTTTTAAGCTTGTATACATCTATAAGACAAAAAAGAAAAGGGGTTACGTAGAAGTTTTTTTGTCTTTTCCTACATGAAGTTCAAACGACGGTGTTGCTCTATAGGTTCTACACAGAAAAAGCAAAGGAAGAGACAGTAAAAAATAAAATTTGTGTTTTTTGTTGACTGAATCAGCAAACATGTGATATATTATCTCTTGTCGCCGCTAAAAAACGGTGAAATGATTTAGAAAAAAAGTTTTAAAAAAGTGTTGCAAAAGATATTTTGTTTTGATAAGATATAAAGGTCGCTGCTGAAACGCGGCGCAACACAAAAACAAGTTCCTTGAAAACTGAACAGTAACACTCGAATGTGTGCGAGTATATAAAAATTACCCACGAAAGTGAC
>NZ_LGUG01000008.1 GCF_001274715.1 Aneurinibacillus migulanus
TCTCCAATAAAGTTGAGAATGTGATGCCCACGGATGGGCAAACATCGGCGTTGCAACAGGACGTTGCGACGTTAGCCAATGATCCTTTATAGCTCATTACAAGCTAGCTTACTAAATCGAAAAGAAATCTTTTCGGGCCCCGCGAAAGTATTCGGTATTCGCTACAAAGCGACTCGTCACTTTCGTAGGTAATTTTTATANAGGTAATTTTTATATACTCGCACACATTCGAGTGTTACTGTTCAGTTTTCAAGGAACTTGTTTTCTTGTTGCGCCGTGTTTCAGCGGCGACTTTTATATTTTATAACATCACAGATTGAATTGCAAGCACTTTTTTAAATTTGTTTTTTTAAATTTCGAAGGCCTGCAATCTTTTTTTGTGACGACAAGACATAATATATCACACATCAATTGATATGGTCAATGATTTTTACAAAATAAAAAGCACAGGAATATTCCTCCTGCACTTTACATCTTTACATCGTACCTTTTAAGGAATTATCGATTGGCTTAAGCCCCTAGCTTCGTTCTCTTCTTCCATCTCTCCAATGTGCTTATTATTCTTCTCTATCGGAGATTTCTTATGGTAGCGCCCAAGCACGGCACTCATCACCATAATAGCAACAATAGAGTATAAAATCTGTATGTAACCAAATACTAAAAGCGCAGAGCATACAATACAAATATCTGTAATCATAATGGTTTTACCTGGATTAATACTGTAGTATCTGCTAAGGAACATAGCCAGAATATTAATGCCTCCGAGTGAAGAATTACTTCTGAAAAGAAGGATTAGTCCAAAACCAATTAACGCCCCACCTATAACTGCTCCAAAAAGCGAATGGACAATTGGAAGAGCTAACAAAGCAGTCAGAGCATCAGAAAGCAAGGAAAGCAATGTTACGCTCATAAATGTTTTAAGTGTAAATCCCATTCCTAACTGCTTTATAGATAACCAATAGAAAGGGAGATTAATTAAGAAGAAAAGCACACCAAAAGATAACCCGGTAATATGATGCAGCACGATGCTTATTCCAGCTGTACCTCCCAGCACCAAATCAGAAGCAGTAAAGACCCTGATACCAAGTGCTACCAAAAAACAACCGCCTAAAATCATGAACATTTGCCTTGCAAATGACACTTGAATAATGCCTCCTTCTCCTTATGTATCTCCTCCGGATAACTATTTTTATGCATTATTTTATGCATTTTATATATAAACAATAATGTTTTTTTATCTAATGATTACAATATAACATATTGTGCAATGTGTTTTCTATCTTAATTATATTAAAGAATAAGGCTTGCCCCCTAAGTTTTAAAATTCAATTTAAAATTAATAATCAAAATATTAAAATGCATGAAAATGAATATTTATACCACAAAGCTTTAAAGCGGTGAAGTAAATATACCTTACAAACATAAAACAACTTCTATATAATAATGAAGAAAAGCTTATTGGAAAGGAGAAGTTACCATGTCAATCATCGTGTACTCTGCACCAGGATGCAGCACTTGCGAGCTTGTTAAAAATTATTTAAAAGAAAAGGGACATGCATTTGAAGTTCGTGATTTACTTTCCAATCAGAAATACCAAAAAGAAGTCGAAGCACTAGGCATCATGGGGATTCCAGTTACTGTAGTCAATGGTAAAGCGATAAAAGGCTTTGAGCCAGCAGAATTAGATAAGCTTCTAGAGGAAGCGTAGCTTTCTTTTACTCTCCTTCTCACATAACTTTTAATAGCTGAAAAACACTAAGGAAGGCGACTGCATGTGTGCAATCGCCTTCCTTAGTGTTCACTATGTGTTTAAGTCTGCAATGTTTCCCGTAGACATATATAGCGACCATTCTCCGATGTTAGTCGCATGATCTCCAATACGCTCAAGTGATTGAAGTACTTTGATTAACTGCACACCTTCTTTAATTAATTCCGGCTGCTTTTCCATGCTCCACTCCACGTACTCGAAACACTTACTGTAATACCCATCGATGACATCATCCATCTCATCCAGCAGACGTAAACGACGAAAATCTCCGCTTTCAATGGCTTGCACACATACGCTTAACATTTCTTTTACTTTCTCAGCCATTGTAGGCATCTCAAACAAAGAGAGCTGATAAGTTTTTCCTTCTAGACGAACTACCACTTTTGCGATAGCAACAGCCAGATCTCCAATGCGCTCTAAATCAGTCACAATTTTTAAATATGAACCTATCGCCCGCAAATCGGCAGCGACAGGCGCTTGAAGTGCGATAAGGCGCAAGCTCATTTTAAAAATTTTCTCCGCCAGTACATTTAGTTTTTCATCACGTACGATAACTTCTCTGGCCAAATCGACATCCGCCTCTAGAAATGCTCTCCATGCTTGCAGGAAACCCGCCTGAGCAATCGTAGCCATCTCTGCCACTTCATTCGTTAATTGATTCAACTGCTTTTCTTGCATCCGAGCGCTCGCCCCCTTTCTTGGAAAGTACGTTTCTATATATAGATTACACTTGATATTTTGATATATGCATAACAGTATATTGAGATAAGAATAAAAGAAAAAGACGGTATCCTTGTATCATAAGACATAATCATTAATGAAAAGTTAAGCCATTGTTAATCTAAAGTGAAGATGTATGTCTTTATTTCCGATAAAAATAAAGTAAAAAATACCCCTGATTCAATGGACGGAGTATAGTAAACTACTAATATGCGATTCCATGTTTATACGCTTTAAGCAAACTTTATATCCGGAGGAAAATATGAAAACAAGAGGAAGACCTGATTTTCCCATACTTATCCTCACCCTCTTTCTTGTGGGATTTGGTATTGTAATTGTTTATAGCGCCAGTTCCGTTTTCTCCCTGGATAAGTTTGGGACTGACACATATTTCGTGAAAAAGCAGGCCTTATGGGCCGCAATTGGCTTAGCGTTTATGCTGTTCACAATGAATGTTCCGTATACATTCTATAAAAAACATTTTGTCGGCATTGCATTCATTGTCTTCTTATTACTCATTGCCGTGTTGATTCCCGGTATTGGTCTTTTAAGGAATGGGGCGCGAAGTTGGATTAATCTTGGATTTGCCTCACTACAACCAGCTGAATTCGCTAAGTTGGCAATAATTATCTACTTATCCGCACTTATTACAAAAAAGGGGGATAATATCCGCGATATTAAGAAAGGACTTGTTCCCGTCTTCGTGGTTTTAGGATTATTCTGCGGCGTAATTATGCTTCAGCCCGACTTCGGCTCTATGGTAATCCTCGTTCTGACCGCTATGGCAGTGATTGTAGCGGGCGGTGCTAACCTAAAGCATCTACTTTATGGCGGTGTTCCTTTCGCTATTGTGGGCTTTCTATTTGTGCTCCTCTCTCCATATCGTTGGAATCGACTGCAAAATGTAGGTGATCCATGGGCCGACGGAATGGATGGCCTAGGGACAGGCTATCAGTTGGCACATTCCTACTTTGCACTTGCTCATGGGGGGATTACGGGGGCGGGACTTGGCAAAAGTATTGAGAAATATCTTTATCTGCCTGAAGTGCAGACTGATTTTATCTTCTCAATTATAGGGGAAGAACTTGGCTTTATCGGAGCAGGCTTTTTCTTGCTGGTGTATCTATTCTTCCTATGGCGCATACTCGTTATCACTCTTCGTGTAAAAGATACATTTGCCGCACTCGTGGGTATCGGTGTTGTCAGTATGATTTTTGTCCAGGCATTTATTAATGTTGGTGGTGTTACCGGCCTTATTCCTATTACCGGTGTTCCATTGCCGTTCATTAGCTATGGTGGTTCTTCTCTACTGCTTAATATGATTAGTATCGGTATTATATTAAGTATTTCACGAGAGAACTATAAACAAACCGTTCAAAAGTTAGAAGGTCGGAGAAGCACCACGCAAAATACTCCAAAGGCAGTAACACAACGTCGTAAAGCGTAGGGAATATGTATGGCATCACCCCTCTCTAAAATATTGAGAGGGGCTTTTTATAGCTTTCTAACAATTACAGTATCCGTTTGTAGAAAGGTATAAAACAAAAAAAGACCCGGTCCGAAGACCGAGTCTTTTTTCATGCACAAAGTGCAGAAATTACTTAATGATAGTAGCAACCGCACCGGCACCTACAGTACGTCCGCCCTCACGGATAGCGAAACGAGTACCTTCTTCCATAGCGATTGGGCTGATGAGTTCAACAGTGATCTCAACGTTATCGCCAGGCATAACCATCTCAGTGCCTTCTGGCAGTTTGATGATACCAGTTACGTCTGTTGTACGGAAATAGAATTGCGGACGATAGTTCGCGAAGAACGGAGTGTGACGTCCACCCTCTTCTTTAGACAGAACATAGATTTGAGCTGTGAAAGTTGTGTGTGGTTTTACAGAAGCTGGTTTAGCAAGAACTTGCCCACGCTCGATATCTGTACGGTCAACACCACGCAGAAGCGCACCGATGTTGTCCCCAGCTTCAGCTTGGTCAAGAAGCTTACGGAACATTTCTACACCTGTAACAGTTGTAGTTTTTGGCTCTTCAGTAAGACCAATGATTTCAACTTGGTCACCAACTTTAACGACACCGCGCTCTACACGACCAGTAGCAACAGTACCACGGCCAGTGATAGAGAACACGTCCTCAACAGGCATCAAGAACGGTTGGTCAACAGCACGTTCTGGAGTTGGGATGTAGTCATCAACAGCAGCCATAAGCTCAAGAATACGTTGAGCCCATTCGCCAGTTGGGTTGTCAAGAGCTTCTTTAGCAGAACCTTTTACAACTGGGATGTCATCGCCAGGGAATTCGTACTCAGAAAGAAGGTCACGAATTTCCATTTCAACCAGTTCAAGCAATTCTTCATCGTCAACCATGTCGCATTTGTTCATGAATACAACGATGTAAGGAACGCCTACTTGGCGAGAAAGAAGGATGTGCTCACGAGTTTGTGGCATCGGACCGTCAGCAGCAGATACTACCAGGATCGCTCCGTCCATTTGAGCAGCACCAGTGATCATGTTTTTAACGTAGTCAGCATGTCCTGGGCAGTCAACGTGTGCATAGTGACGGTTCTCAGTCTCATACTCAACGTGTGCAGTAGAGATTGTGATACCGCGCTCACGCTCTTCTGGAGCAGCGTCAATGCTACCGTAATCCATAGCAGTCGCGCCACCAGTTTGAGAAAGTACAGTTGTGATAGCAGCTGTCAAAGTAGTTTTACCGTGGTCAACGTGACCGATAGTACCAATGTTTACGTGCGGTTTATTCCGCTCAAATTTAGCTTTAGCCATGTGGAAAAAAGCCTCCTTAATTAAAGGTTTTAAGAAGTATAAGTATTTATAAAGAAAGGTCCAAATGCAAGAAGGATATGTACCCTCTACACATTTTAAACCTTTCTTTAATTACAATAAAGGGGTTTGCTGAAAAATTACAGACCTTTAGCTTTTTTAACGATCTCTTCAGCGATGCTCTTCGGTACTTCTTCATAGTGATCGAAGTGCATAGAGTATGTGCCGCGGCCTTGTGTACGGGAACGCAGATTTGTTGCATATCCGAACATTTCGGAAAGCGGTACAAAACCACGAACCACTTGTGCATTACCACGGGCTTCCATACCTTCGATACGTCCGCGACGGGAGTTGATGTCACCCATGATGTCGCCCATGTATTCTTCCGGTACAGTTACTTCTACTTTCATCATTGGTTCGAGAATAGCTGGATTAGCTTTCTTTCCAGCTTCTTTCAAAGCCATAGAACCAGCGATTTTAAACGCCATCTCAGAGGAGTCAACCTCATGGTAGCTACCATGAACAAGCGTTGCTTTCAGGTCAAGGATCGGATATCCGGCAAGAACACCATTTGCCATAGATTCTTCGATACCAGCTTGAACAGCAGGGATGTATTCACGAGGAATCGCACCACCGACAATTTTGTTTTCGAACACGTAGCCGGAACCTGGTTCGCCTGGTTCGAATTCAACTACAACGTGACCGTATTGACCTTTACCACCAGATTGTTTTGCATACTTGGATTCAACTTTCGCACCTTGGCGGAAGGCTTCTTTGTATGCAACCTGTGGAGCACCAATATTCGCTTCTACTTTGAATTCACGTTTCATACGATCAACGATGATATCAAGGTGAAGCTCACCCATACCCCGAATGATCGTTTGACCTGTTTCTTCGTTAGTATGCGTTTTGAATGTTGGATCTTCCTCAGCCAATTTTGCAAGAGCCATACCCATTTTATCTTGGTCAGCTTTTGTTTTTGGCTCGATCGCGATATCGATAACCGGTTCAGGGAATTCCATAGATTCAAGAATTACAGGGTTTTTCTCATCACAAAGAGTGTCCCCTGTTGTTGTATCTTTCAAGCCTACGCCTGCAGCAATGTCCCCGGAATATACGATTTTGATCTCTTCACGGGAGTTTGCATGCATTTGTAGGATACGACCGATACGCTCACGCTTACCTTTTGTAGAGTTAAGTACGTATGAACCGGACTCAAGTGTACCTGAGTATACACGGAAGAACGTTAATTTACCTACATAAGGGTCAGTCATGATTTTGAATGCAAGCGCTGAGAATGGAGCTTCATCGCTTGATTCACGAGTTACTTGCTCATCGCTGTCTGGAACAACACCTTGGATCGCCGGTACATCAATCGGCGCCGGAAGGTAGTCGATAACAGCATCAAGCATCGGTTGAACACCTTTGTTTTTGAAGGCAGAGCCACAAGTAACCGGGAAGAAGTTAACGCTGATCGTCGCTTGACGAATCGCAGCTTTCAATTCTTCAACCGATACCTCTTCACCTTCCAGATATTTCATCATGAGTTCTTCATCAAAGTCAGCAACCGCTTCGATTAGTTGACCGCGAAGTTCTTCAGCTTGCTCAGCAAACTCAGCTGGGAAGCCTTCAGTGATTTCAATATCTGTTCCAAGGTCATTTGTATAAATGTATGTTTTCTTCTCAACAAGGTCGATGATGCCACGGAAGTTATCCTCTGCACCGATCGGCAATTGAATCGGATGCGCATTCGCTTGCAAACGCTCATGCAGCGTGCGTACGGAATAAAGGAAATCTGCACCCGTCTTGTCCATCTTGTTAACGAACACGATACGAGGTACACCGTATGTCGTAGCTTGACGCCATACTGTTTCCGTTTGTGGTTCTACACCGGACTGGGCATCAAGAACACCAACGGCTCCATCAAGAACACGAAGGGAACGTTCTACTTCAACAGTGAAGTCTACGTGACCAGGCGTGTCAATAATGTTTACACGGTGACCTTTCCATTGAGCAGTCGTAGCAGCCGAAGTGATCGTAATACCACGCTCTTGCTCTTGCTCCATCCAGTCCATTTGTGAAGCACCTTCATGTGTTTCACCAATCTTATGAACGCGGCCTGTATAAAACAGGATACGCTCAGTGGTCGTCGTTTTACCGGCATCAATGTGAGCCATGATACCAATATTACGAGTCTTGGCTAAGGGGAATTCGCGTCCCATGCAAGTACTAGCCCCTTTCTCATGTTAGAGATTTGGCAAAGCAAAGCGGATAAAGTATCCGCCTCGCATCCTACCAGCGGTAGTGAGCAAACGCTTTGTTCGCTTCCGCCATTTTGTGTGTGTCTTCACGCTTTTTCACGGCTGCGCCAGTGCTATTGGCAGCATCCAAGATTTCGCCTGCAAGACGTTCTTCCATTGTTTTCTCACCGCGTTTGCGGGAGTACTCTACCAACCAACGAAGTCCAAGAGTAGTACGGCGTTCCGGACGAACTTCAACCGGAACCTGGTAGTTTGCACCACCTACGCGACGAGCGCGCACTTCAAGAACCGGCATGATGTTTTTCATCGCTTCTTCAAACACTTCCATTGCATCACGGCCAGAACGTTGTTGAACAAGGTTGAAAGCATCATACAGGATGCGCTGAGAAACTCCGCGCTTACCGTCAATCATCATACGATTGATCAGGCGAGTTACTAGTTTGCTATTGTAAATCGGGTCAGGTAATACATCACGACGAGGTACTGGGCCTTTACGTGGCATTCGTTTCCCCTCCTTTGCCTTTAAGTTTTTACGTATGTCTTATATCGCTTGAAGCAGATTATGCTTTCGGCGCTTTCGGACGTTTTGTACCGTATTTAGAACGGGACTGATTGCGGTTTTGTACACCCGCTGTATCCAGGGCACCACGTACAATTTTGTAGCGTACACCTGGCAAGTCTTTAACACGGCCTCCACGAATAAGAACAACACTATGTTCTTGCAGGTTGTGACCGATACCCGGGATATACGCTGTAACCTCAATGCCGTTTGTCAAACGTACACGAGCGTATTTACGAAGCGCGGAGTTCGGTTTTTTCGGAGTCATCGTACCTACACGAGTACATACACCACGTTTTTGTGGGGAATTCGTGTCTGTTAACTCCTTCTTCATGCTGTTGTAGCCTTTTCCGAGAGCCGGAGATTTAGATTTATAAACCTTCTTTTCGCGACCTTTGCGCACGAGCTGGTTAATTGTTGGCATGCGTCGCACCTCCTTCCAATGTTACGCGTAAATTTAAGACCACAGGTCCTGGTGGTTCATCGATAGGCAAACGAAAAGTTTTTGCTCCCGGGAGCTACTTCCTGAAGAAGATCCCCCGGGAATAAGCAAAAACGTAAGTTAAGTTGCATATTATACTTTTAAACCAACCACTGCAGCTCCTACGTCGATCCCGCATGCCTTACCGAGTCGGCGCATCGAATCAACATAGTGAACTGGCAGACCTTTATCTTGGCAGAGTGAAATAACCTTACCGGTTAATCGGGCATCCGCATCCCTGGCTACAACCACTTCGGATATCTTTCCGAATTCAATGGCGCGCGAGGTCTGCTTCGCACCAATCACAGTTGCTTTAGCCTGCTCCACTTTTTCATAAGACATTTTCATATCCTCCAAAGCAGTATTAGGCACACTCAGATATCATATCACTTGCGACAATTTGTGTCAACAAGTTTTATTCATTATTTCTCAAGCATAACATCTTCCAGTTGATTTTCCGGAAGAACAACTCCGGAAGCTTCCTCAGCTGGCATAAGTTCATGCTCTAAAGAAATATTGCGGTAACGGTTCATACCTGTACCTGCAGGCACCAACTTACCTATGATAACATTCTCTTTCAAGCCTAACAAGCGGTCAACTTTTCCTTTGATCGCTGCATCCGTCAGGACACGCGTTGTTTCCTGGAATGATGCCGCGGATAAGAAGGAATCCGTTTCAAGCGATGCTTTAGTAATACCTAGCAGCACCGGACGAGCTACGGCAGGCTGTTTACCTTCCCACAGCGTCTTCTTATTGGCTTCTTCGAACTCGTGAATTTCTACATAAGAACCCGGAAGAAGATCGGTATCTCCGTTATCCACAACGCGAACCTTGCGTAGCATCTGACGGATCATAACTTCCACGTGCTTATCGTTAATTTCTACACCCTGCATGCGGTATACTTTTTGAACTTCTTGCAGGATATAGTATTGAACGCCTCGCATACCACGGATTTTCAGCATTTCTTTCGGGTCAATAGAACCTTCGGTCAATTCCTCACCGATATCGACTCTACTGCCGACGCTTACTTTTAAGCGGGAGCCGTAAGGGATTTGATATACCTTGTTCTCGGTTTCACCGCGAATCTCGACTTCACGACGATCTTTACCCTCGCGAATATCAATAACTTCCCCTTCGATTTCAGTGATAACCGCCTGGCCTTTCGGATTCCGAGCTTCAAACAGCTCCTGAATACGCGGTAGACCTTGTGTGATATCGTCCCCGGCAACCCCACCGGTATGGAACGTACGCATTGTCAACTGTGTACCCGGTTCTCCAATGGATTGTGCAGCGATAATACCAACCGCTTCTCCAATATCAACTTTCTTGCCAGTCGCCAAATTGCGGCCGTAACATTTTTTACATACGCCATGCTGCGTCCGGCAACCGATAACGGAGCGAATGTTCACTTCGGTAATACCGGCAGCCATGATTTCATCAGCAATGTTCTCATCGATAAGCTCATTGCGACCTACGATGACCTCACCCGTCTCTGGATGGCGTACTGTCTGGAAGGAATAGCGTCCAGCAATCCGATCGTACAGATCCTCAATGATTTCTTTTCCGTCGCGCAAAGCCCCTGCCTTAACGCCTTTATCTGTACCGCAATCTTCCTCACGCACGATAACATCCTGCGCAACGTCAACAAGACGGCGAGTAAGATAACCAGAGTCCGCAGTACGAAGGGCCGTATCTGCCAGACCTTTCCGCGCACCATGCGTGGAAATAAAGTATTCCAATACGGTCAGACCTTCACGGAAGTTAGATTTAATTGGAAGCTCAATGATACGTCCAGACGGATTTGCCATCAAACCACGCATACCAGCAAGCTGGGTAATCTGCGATACGTTACCACGGGCACCAGATGTCGCCATCATATTAATAGCGTTGAATTTATCAAGCGAAGCCATGAGAACCTTAGTTACATCGTCTTTCGCTTTACTCCAGATGCTGATAACCCGGTCATAACGCTCATTTTCCGTGATCAAACCACGACGATATTGCTGTAGAACTTTCTGTACTTGCTCGTCAGCATTTGCAAGAATTTCTTGCTTTTCGTCCGGCGTTTTAATATCGGCAACCGCAACGGTAATACCCGCCTTGGTCGAATACTTAAAGCCGTTCGCTTTAATCCGGTCAAGAATAACCGATGTTTGCGTCGTACCAAAACGACGGAAGCACTCGGAGATGATTGTACCTAGATATCCCTTCTTCACCGCTTCCTGCTCAGGAAGTTGTTCCAGGAATTCTTTTACATTCGTACCTTTTTCAAAGATAAAGAACGTGTCAGGAACATTCTTCTGCAAATTTGCTTTCGTCGGCTCATTGATAAACGGCAGTTCCGGCGGGAAAATTTCATTGAAAATGAGCTTCCCAACTGTTGTCACCATCAATGGAGCTTCCGCCTGCTTCGGCGTAAAGGATGTTTTGTTCAAGCTCTTCGGCGGAATAGCAATACGGGCATGAAGCGTAATATGTCCGTTCGCATACGCCGCGATCGCTTGATTCGGATTGGAGAATACATGGCCCTCGCCTTTGGCTGCCTTGTTCTCCATCGTCAAATAATACGTACCAAGTACCATGTCCTGAGAAGGCGTAACGACAGGCTTTCCATCTTTCGGGTTCAAGATGTTTTGCGCTGCCAGCATCAAGATGCGGGCTTCCGCTTGTGCTTCTGCCGATAGCGGAACGTGCACGGCCATCTGATCACCGTCAAAGTCAGCATTGTATGCTGTACATACAAGCGGATGCAGGCGAATCGCGCGTCCTTCAACCAACGTCGGTTCAAACGCTTGAATTCCCAGTCTATGCAGTGTAGGGGCACGGTTTAAAAGAACCGGATGTTCCTTAATGACATCCTCTAAAACATCCCACACTTCTGGATGAACGCGTTCCACTTTACGCTTTGCAGATTTAATATTATGAGCCAGCCCTTTGCTGACAAGTTCTTTCATTACGAAAGGCTTAAACAGTTCAAGCGCCATCTCTTTCGGCAAACCGCATTGGTACATTTTTAGGTGTGGACCTACAACGATAACAGAACGTCCAGAGTAGTCAACACGCTTACCAAGCAAATTCTGACGGAAGCGTCCTTGTTTACCTTTCAGCATATGGCTAAGAGATTTCAATGGACGGTTTCCTGGCCCAGTAACCGGACGGCCGCGGCGGCCGTTGTCGATAAGAGCATCTACGGCTTCCTGCAACATACGTTTTTCATTCTGTACGATGATATCCGGCGCACCCAGATCCAGAAGACGCTTAAGACGATTGTTCCGGTTAATTACACGGCGATACAAATCATTCAAGTCGGACGTCGCGAAACGTCCACCATCAAGTTGTACCATCGGACGAAGTTCCGGCGGAATAACCGGTAGTACGTCAAGCACCATCCAATCCGGGTTGTTACCTGAATTACGGAATGCTTCCAGCACTTCCAAGCGCTTGATTACACGATTGCGGCGTTGCCCTTGTGCCGATTTTAATTCCTCTTTCAAGTAATCGACTTCTTTATCCAGGTCAATTTCCGCAAGTAGACGCTTAATTGCTTCCGCACCCATGGAAGCCGTGAAGGAGGCTCCGTACTTCTCGCGGTAGTTGCGATATTCCTTCTCGGATAGTAGCTGTTTTTTCTCCAGCGGCGTCTCACCTGCATCGACGACTACGTACGATGCAAAGTAGATAACCTCTTCCAGAGAACGCGGAGACATGTCAAGCACAAGCCCCATACGGCTTGGAATTCCTTTGAAATACCAGATATGGGAGACCGGGGCAGCCAACTCAATGTGCCCCATGCGCTCCCGGCGTACTTTCGCGCGAGTAACTTCAACTCCACAGCGATCGCAGACTACGCCTTTATAACGAACACGCTTGTACTTTCCGCAATGGCATTCCCAGTCCTTCGTCGGTCCGAAAATTTTCTCGCAGAACAAGCCTTCTTTTTCCGGCTTTAATGTCCGGTAGTTAATGGTTTCCGGTTTCTTGACCTCACCGTAAGACCAGGAACGAATCTTATCGGGTGATGCGAGGCCAATTTTCATATACTCAAAATTATTCACATCTAACAAGGCGCATACCTCCCATTACTTCCCGGTTTCATCCTTTACTCTTCGGTGCCGCTGATGTTCAGGTGCAACTTCTCTCCAGATGTATCATCGTCTTCATCCGTATCCCGCATCTCAATTTCTTGCTCGTCTTCAGAGAGGATTTTTACATCCATACCTAAACTTTGCAGCTCTTTAATCAATACTTTAAAGGACTCCGGTACACCAGGTTCCGGTACATTTTCTCCTTTAACAATGGACTCGTATGTCTTCACACGACCTACGACGTCATCCGACTTGACAGTAAGAATTTCCTGGAGTGTATAAGCCGCGCCGTATGCTTCAAGCGCCCATACCTCCATCTCCCCGAAGCGCTGACCACCGAACTGGGCTTTACCGCCAAGCGGTTGCTGGGTAACGAGAGAGTACGGCCCTGTAGAGCGGGCGTGGATTTTGTCATCTACCATGTGCGCCAGTTTAATCATGTACATGACGCCTACGGTTACTGTACGGTCAAACGGTTCACCCGTACGTCCATCATACAGAAGTGTCTTACCTGTACGGCTTAGACCTGCTTCTTCAAGCGTATCGAATACATCATCTTCTGTTGCTCCATCGAATACTGGCGTGGCGATATGAATGCCAAGTGATTTGGCTGCCATACCTAGATGCACTTCGAGAGCCTGACCGATGTTCATACGGGACGGTACGCCTAGCGGATTCAATACAACCTGGACAGGCGTGCCATCTGGCAAGAAAGGCATATCCTCTTCTGGAAGAACACGAGCAATAACCCCTTTGTTACCATGACGTCCGGCCATTTTATCCCCTACGGAGATTTTACGTTTTTGTGCAATATATACGCGCACGAGCTGATTTACACCCGGCGGAAGTTCATCGCCATTCTCACGAGTAAAGACTTTCACATCAACAACGATACCGGATCCACCATGTGGTACGCGCAGGGACGTATCACGCACCTCACGCGCTTTCTCACCAAAGATGGCGTGCAGCAGACGCTCTTCCGCAGTCAGTTCGGTTACCCCTTTTGGCGTGACCTTACCTACTAGAATATCGCCGTCCTTAATCTCAGCACCGATGCGGATAATACCGCGCTCATCAAGGTTACGCAACGCGTCTTCCCCAACGTTCGGGATGTCGCGTGTAATCTCTTCTGGACCGAGTTTCGTGTCACGGGCTTCCGCTTCGTATTCTTCGATATGAATCGACGTATACACATCTTCTTTTACGAGCTTTTCACTTAGTAGAATAGCATCCTCGTAGTTATAACCTTCCCAGGTCATAAATGCGACGACAACGTTGCGGCCAAGAGCAAGTTCGCCTTTTTCCGTTGAAGGACCATCAGCGATAATATCTCCTGGTTTCACCACTTCGCCTCGCTTGATAATCGGACGCTGGTTAATGCATGTTCCCTGGTTGGAACGTTCGAATTTATGCAGCTTGTATTTGTCGATATCACCCATAATCGTGCGGCCGTCTACTTCCTCTTGACGGCGCACCCAGATCTCGCGGGCAGTTACACGCTCGACGACACCTGGACGACGCACAACCGTAGCTACTCCGGAGTCTTTGGCAGCTGTATGCTCCATACCAGTACCGATGAACGGAGCTTCTGGCACAAGCAAAGGTACAGCCTGACGCTGCATGTTCGCCCCCATCAAGGCACGGTTGGCGTCATCGTTCTCCAAGAACGGAATCATTGCAGTCGCAACAGACACGACCTGTTTCGGCGATACGTCCATATAGTCAACTTTATCGCGTGGCACAGTAACGATTTCACCTTTGCGACGGCAGATAACCATCTCGTTCTCGAACTGGCCATCTTCCGTTAGAGGTGCATTAGCCTGTGCTATGTTGTATACGTCCTCTTCGTCCGCAGTCAGGTATTCGATCTCCATCGTTACGCGGTTCGTTTCCGGATCGATTTTACGACGCGGCGTTTCGATAAAGCCGTATTCATTAATACGTGCATAAGAGGACAATGAGTTAATCAGACCGATGTTCGGCCCCTCCGGCGTCTCAATCGGGCACATGCGACCATAGTGAGAATGGTGAACGTCACGCACTTCGAAACCGGCACGTTCACGAGTCAAGCCCCCTGGTCCAAGCGCAGACAGACGACGCTTATGTGTAAGTTCTGCCAATGGATTCGTCTGATCCATAAACTGAGATAATTGGGAGCTACCAAAGAACTCTTTAATCGCCGCAATAACCGGACGAATATTAATAAGAGCTTGTGGCGTAATTGCATTTGCATCCTGGATGGACATACGCTCGCGCACTACGCGCTCCATACGAGACAGACCAATACGGAATTGGTTCTGAAGCAATTCACCTACAGAACGTAGACGGCGGTTACCCAGATGGTCAATATCATCCGTCGTACCGATACCGTGCAACAGATTAATGAAATAGTTGATAGAAGAGATAATATCAGCCGGCGTAATATGTTTTGTTTTCTTGTCAATTACACCGTTTGACGTAACTTTAATTACTTTTCCGTCTTCCGTCGGCGAGAAAATATTAATAGACTGCAGACGAATATCTTCTTCTAGCACGCCACCACGAGGTTTTACGGTTACATAACCAACGTTGTCTTCGAGGTATGGCATGATGCGGTCGAGCAGGCGGCGATCAAGCATTTGACCTGCTTCTGCAATAATCTCACCTGTCTCTGTATCAATTAACGTTTCAGCAAGGCGCTGATTGAATAATCTATTCTTAATATGAAGCTTCTTATTAATCTTGTAACGTCCTACATTTGCCAGATCATAACGCTTCGGATCGAAGAAGCGAGAGATTAGCAAGCTTTTTGCATTCTCAACCGTTGGTGGCTCACCTGGACGTAGTCTTTCATAGATTTCGATAAGTGCTTTTTCAGTTGATTCTGTGTTGTCTTTTTCTAACGTATTTCTGATGTATTCATCTTCACCGAGCAAATTAAGAATCTCTACATCGGTGCCAAATCCTAATGCACGCAAAAGAACCGTAACGGGGATCTTCCTTGTACGGTCGATACGAACATAGATAATATCCTTCGCGTCGGTTTCAAGTTCAAGCCATGCGCCTCGGTTTGGAATCACGGTTGCCGCATAAGCTTGCTTACCATTCTTATCTACTTTTGTGCTGAAATAAACGCTAGGAGAACGAACAAGCTGACTGACAATAACCCTCTCAGCTCCATTGATAATGAAAGTACCCGTCTCTGTCATAAGCGGGAAATCACCCATGAATACTTCCTGTTCCTTGACTTCTCCCGTTTCCTTGTTGATGAGACGAACTTTCACCCGCAGCGGGGCAGCAAACGTTACATCTCGTTCTTTTGATTCATCGACAGAGTACTTAGGCTCCCCTAAACTATAATCGATAAATTCAAGAACAAGATTACCTGTGAAATCCTGAATCGGAGAAATATCATGGAACATCTCACGCAGTCCCTCGTCTAGGAACCACTGATATGACTTCTGTTGGATTTCAATCAGGTTAGGTAATTCCATTACCTCTTTAATTCTCGCGTAGCTGCGACGCTGGCGATGACGTCCACACTGAATTAGATGACCTGCCAACTTATTCACCTCTCAAACCGAGTTTTTGCACAAAAAAGAACAAAGTCTCTCTCTATTTAGAGAAGACTTTATTATTAATTTGAAGAGCCGGATGGTAATATTACCCCAGTATTCCCCTGACGCAATATTCTCATACTTACTTCACAAACCTTCCTTTCTTTAGACAAAAAAAAGGTTGACATTTTATGCAATTTCCACTTACTCGTTCACATATTCAGTGGCATTAAATAACGATATCACATTCAAAATATAATGTCAACTCAAGATTTTGTTGCCTGAAAGATGGAATAACCCTTCTTTTTTGCGACTTCCCGTACTTCAGAATATAACTCTTGCAGTTTTATAAGCGCGGAAGGCGCCCCCTGCTTCTTTTGAATTACAACCCATAGACTTCCACCAGGTGCAAGAAAGTTCAACGCATCTTCGAAAATACCATGAACAACTTGCTTTCCAGCTCGGATCGGTGGATTGGTCAGAATGACATCAAACTTCCGTTCAGGAGGAACAGAAGAAAAGCGGTCACTGACAATTACCTGTGCATTCGAAATCCCATTTGCGGCGAGATTTCGATTTGCAAGCGACACAGCTCTTTCATTTATGTCCAACATCATTACACGACCGGACGGTGTAAGCGATGCGGCGGTCATTCCAATCGGACCATACCCGCAGCCCACATCGAGAACGTCCATCCCGTCTTCGATTTCCATCATCTCGATTAAGAGCACGCTGCCGAAATCAATGCGATTTTTCGAGAAAACACCGCGATCGGTAATAAAACGAAACTCTCTGCCACGCAAATCGAACGTAAAAGTCTGTTCCATGCTGTCGGCTCCGGGTTGATTCGTATAGTAATGTTCCATCCGCGTCACCTCATATTAGCTTTATTAAAAGTAGAAGATAGAAGAGCAGAACCTACTTCACTATTCTAACCCTTTATTCCTTATCTCTTACTTCTATTTCTAAAATAAAGCCCGGCGTATTGATACGCCGGGCTTTATGCGAGCAGTTAAAAAACTACTTAAGTTCAACAGATGCGCCAGCTTCTTCAAGCTTAGCTTTGATTTGCTCAGCTTCTTCTTTAGCAACGCCTTCTTTAACGTTAGCAGGAGCGCCATCAACCATAGCTTTCGCTTCTTTCAGGCCAAGACCTGTGATTTCGCGAACAACTTTGATAACGTTGATTTTGGAAGCACCAGCGCTTGCCAGAACAACTGTGAATTCACTTTGTTCAGCTTCAGCAGCACCGCCAGCAGCGCCACCCATAACTGCTACTGGAGCAGCTGCAGTTACACCGAATTCTTCTTCGATTGCTTTAACAAGATCGTTCAGTTCAAGAACGGACATTTCTTTAATCGCTTCAATGATTTGTTCTTTACTCATTGTGTTATCCTCCTAACAAATTATCAGATTAGGCTTCTTGGCCTTCTTTTTGGTCACCGACAGCTTTAACAGCAAGCGCGAAGTTGCGTATAGGTGCTTGAAGCACGCTAAGCAACATAGAGAGCAGACCTTCGCGGTTCGGCAGGCTAGCGATTGCCTTCACTTCGTCAACGGAAAGCACTTTACCTTCCATTACGCCACCCTTGATTTCAAGAGCTTCGTTTGCTTTTGCGAAATCAGAGAGAACTTTCGCTGCAGCGATTTCGTCTTCGCTGCTGAATGCGATGGCTGTAGGACCAGTCAAAGCTGCATCCAGTTCGCTCAGACCAGCTTCGGCAGTCGCACGACGAGTCATCGTGTTTTTGTACACTTTGAACTCTACGCCTGCTTCGCGACACTTTTTACGCAGTTCAGTTACTTGAGCTACGTTCAGACCACGATAGTCAGTTACGACTGTGCCTTTGCTGTTTTGAAGTTTTTCAACGATTTCGTTAACGATTTGAACTTTCTCTTCACGTACGGACATGTTTGCACCTCCTGTAGCATGAGACTTTTATAATGAAAAAAGCCCACGCAGACATGCGAAGGCTTCGGATATATTAATTCAATATCTTCATCAGCACCTCGGAAGGATATTAAGCCTTGGAAATCCTAGGCACCTTCTGTCTACGGTAACGGCATATTCATTTATCAACAAAAAACATTCTATCAATATTAAAAAGCAATGTCAAGAAATTATTTTGTAGGAACAGAAACTTTTACTCCTGGGCCCATTGTAGAGCTTACAGTAATGTTTTTCATGTATGTTCCTTTTGCAGCAGCCGGCTTCGCCTTTTGCAGAGTGTCGATAAGCGTGCTCAAGTTGTCAGCAAGCTTATCCAGTTCGAAAGATACTTTTCCGATTGGAGCGTGAATGTTACCCGCTTTATCAGTACGGTATTCGATCTTACCTGCTTTAATTTCTTTTACTGCTTTCTCAACTTCGAATGTTACTGTACCAGTTTTCGGATTTGGCATTAAGCCTTTTGGTCCAAGCACACGACCAAGTTTACCTACAGTACCCATCATGTCCGGTGTCGCAACAACTACGTCAAACTCAAACCAACCTTGTTGGATTTTGTTTACGAACTCTTCGTCACCTACATAATCTGCGCCTGCAGCTTCAGCTTCTTTTGCTTTTTCGCCTTTAGCAAATACAAGCACACGCTGAGTTTTACCTGTTCCGTGCGGAAGTACGACAGCTCCGCGGATTTGTTGATCGTTTTTACGCGGATCAACACCAAGGCGGAATGCTACTTCTACAGTTTCATCAAATTTAGCTTTCGAAGCTTTTTTTACGAGTTCGAGAGCTTCGCTGATTTCATAAGCAACATTACGATCGATCAGCTTTGTAGCTTCTAAGTAGTTTTTACCCTTTTTCGCCACGTTAATTTCCTCCTTAATTGTGGTTTTAACGGTTGTGCCTCCCACGAAACAGGGCTGCGCGTCGACGGAATAACCCGTACCTACACAACCCTGCGGCAGAAACGTGTTTGGTTAGCCAGCCAATTAGTCAACGATTGTGATGCCCATGCTGCGTGCAGTACCTTCTACCATACGCATAGCAGCTTCAACATCTGCAGCATTCAGATCAGGCATTTTTGTTTCAGCGATTTCGCGAACTTTATCGCGTTTCACAGTCGCAACTTTTGTTTTATTCGGTACAGCGGAACCGGACTCAATTCCAGCAGCTTTCTTCAACAGAACGGCAGCTGGTGGAGTTTTTGTAATGAATGTGAAAGAACGATCTTCGAATACCGTAATCTCAACAGGAATAATAAGACCTGCTTGTTCTTGTGTACGAGCGTTGAATTCTTTACAGAATCCCATGATGTTCACGCCTGCTTGACCGAGAGCCGGACCAACCGGTGGTGCCGGGTTCGCTTTACCTGCAGGGATTTGAAGTTTAACAACTTTGATAACTTTTTTAGCCATGTGGTACACCTCCTAAGACAATAACTCTATAACTTAGCCACTTGAGCAAAGTCCAGCTCAACCGGCGTTTCGCGTCCAAACATATCAACTAGTACTTTAACCTTGCGCTTGTCCAGTTGGATTTCCTCGACGGAACCAACCATATTGGCGAACGGACCTTCTTTGACCTTCACCATTTCCTTCAATTCAAAGTTGACGCGCTGCACAGATTCCTCCATGCCCATCTGTTTCATGATGGCAGTCACTTCTTCAGGAAGTAAAGGAGTCGGTTTTGAACCTGCACCTGCAGAACCAACAAATCCGGTCACGCCCGGCGTGTTCCGTACCACATACCAAGAATCGTCGGTCATGACCATCTCGACGAGCACGTACCCTGGAAAAACCTTCTTCGTTACGACTTTTTTCTTGCCGTCGCGTTCTTCGGTTTCATCTTCGGTAGGAATGAGCACGCGGAAGATTTTGTCTTCCATCCCCATTGATTCTACGCGCTTTTCCAGGTTTGTTTTAACCTTATTCTCATATCCAGAATAAGTGTGAACTACATACCAGCGTTTTTCCATGATTCGAGGACAAACAGGTGTCCTTACCCCCCCATCATTATTTCCCTGTCTTCAAAATGAGTTCAAGGAGCTGGGAAATTCCTAAATCGATTACTGCGAAGAAGATTGCGATGAGCGTCACAGTTACCAGTACAACCGTTGTATAGGAAACAAGTTCCTTACGAGTTGGCCAGGTTACTTTTCTCAGTTCGGTCCAGGCTTCCTTCAAAAAGGCCGGTCCGCGTTTGAGTTTATCTATAAAACTCATAACGCACCCCCAATAAAATTGGACTCTGACACTTCATTAACGAGTTTCACGATGAAGAGTATGATCATTGCAGAATTTGCAATACTTCTTCATCTCGATGCGTTCCGTTTGCTTACGTTTGTTTTTCGTTGTGGTATAGTTGCGTTGTTTGCACTCGGTGCACGCTAACGTTACAGTTACCCGCATGATGTTACACCTCCCACATTATTGGCTATGTACTAGCCTTTCATAGTTAATTTGCATCAAGTAAAACCGTGTGTTTTCACACGGCTACCTCAAATACTTTATCACAGCGTAAAATAGGTGTCAAATAAAAGTTTTGACATTTACTTCTCCATTTTGAAGCGGGCTACCAGATTTTCCATCTGATCGGATAGGCGTCCCATGGTCGCCGCGTCATGTGATAACTGCTGTGCGGCTGCAGCCTGCTGCTCGCTCACCGCAGCTACTTCCTGTGAACCAGCAGACGCTTCCTCAGTAATTGCGGACACGTGTTCCATCTCCATCGATACTTTGCGTGCATTTTCTTCTGCCACCTTAATGGAAGAAGTAATGTGCATACTCTTCTCGCCCACTAGATTAATGTGCTCATGAATTTTGGCGAATGAATCACCCGTATGTCGCACCATCTCCTGGCCTTCTACTATTACATCATGACCGCGTAAAATCGATTCGATCGCCTCGTGTGTTTCCCGCTTATTTTCCTGAACGATACGCGAGATGTTGTTTGCTGCTTTGTCCGTTTCCTCTGCAAGCTTGCGAACTTCATCTGCCACTACCGCAAAGCCCCGTCCAGCGTCTCCTGCACGAGCCGCCTCAATACTAGCGTTAAGTGCGAGAAGATTTGTTTGCGATGCAATGCCGGTAATTAAACTAACAATCTCGCCGATTTCTTCAGAACGGTTACCAAGCTTGTGCACAACCGTAGACGCATCGGCCACCATACGCTGGATTTCCTCCATTTTATAAACAGCGGTTCGTACCGCCTGCTCTCCTTCTGTTGTCAATGCATTCGTCGTGATAAACGTTTGGTTCATCTCATCGGCATATGTGGAAATCTGCTGTAGACTTTCGTTAACCAACGCAACTTCCATGTGCGCAGACTGAATGGAATGGGCGATAGTGCCAGCGCCTTCCGCCAGATCATTAATGGTTACTGCTACCTGCTCGGCCGAAGTGGTCGTCTCTCGGCTTGCTAACGTCAGAACCTCCGAAGACTGCCTCATTTTTCGGGATGCTTCCTTGATTTCAAGCAACAGCATATGGATACTCTCCACCATCTGATTGAAATTGTGGCTAAGTACGCCTACTTCATCTTTACTGCGATTCGGTGTTTTCACGGTTAAGTCACCCTTGGCAATCATCGCGGTTAATTCGCTCAGATGACGAATCGGTCGTACAAAATGTGAGGAGAATAAAATAAGAATGATCACAGCAAAAACAAGAACCACACTGGCAGTGACAAATGAGAGTTTTGCCAAATAATCCAGTTGGCTCGATGCCTCCTTGACCGGAGCGGTAATCGCGACTACCCAGCCTGTGGTCGGCACCTTGGAGAAGAATGCATACTTATCTACACCCTTATACATATACCGTTTATATCCAGTTTTGCCAGCAACAGCTTCGTCAATACCTGCTGTAAGAGGAGGAATGTTCAACTTATACACGTTTAATTTTAAAATCTCTTCCTGCTGCGGATAGCTAATGACCAGACCGTCCTTCTGCACCATATATGCATATCCGGTCTGTCCGATTTTCTGGCCTGCTACGATTTCGTTCATTGTGGTAATCGGAACCGTGGCACCCAACATACCGCTTAACCGATTCTGCTGATTATAAATTGGACTGGCAATAACAACTACCAACTTGCCGGAAGCGCGAGAAATCAGGGGTTCCGAGATGGCGTATGATTGTCCGTCAATTACCTTTTTGAAATATTCACGACTGCCCACATCCACCTTTTGACCGGCTGTCGTAAGCGCCTTACCATGCAAATCGGCAATAAAAAACATTTCATATTCCTGATATTCACTCACCTTGGATTTTAGATAGGAAAATTGCACCTCTTGATTCATGCTTCGGATATCCATACCGGATGCCATATTCGTCACGCGGTCCCTCTGCTGCTGAAGCCAATTGTTTACTTTGTTATTTAACAGATCAAGCTGAATAAATGCTCGTTCCTGAAAATTGCTTTCTAAAAACTCTTTTGCTTTATTGTGATTAAGCCAGGCCACAAAAGAAAGCGCTATCACAATAAGCGGAATGATAACCCCTAATAGTTTAAACTTAAGACTTCTTGTTCTCATCCTCATCCCCCCTCTATTTATCTGGCTATTAATTCTATTATACCATGATAAACGACTTATATATTATACCTAGTAAGAATTTTCGTATTATTTAGATCCGTTTTTTGAATGAGAAAAACCTGTGGGTATTACCACCCGTCCTTTTTCTACAGAGAAGTCAAATGTTCACTTTTTCACACTAGCAATATCCACTTTCTTATCTATCAAAAAAACAGGACCTCGGCCCTGTTTTCTTAACTCGTTCTATTAAACTTGGGAAACTTCGCGAACTTCCAGATACTTCTCAAGCTTACGCTTTACACGTTGGAGAGCGTTATCAATTGATTTGACATGACGGCTTAAGTCGACCGCAATCTCCTGGTACGAACGCCCGTCCAGATACAAAAGCAAGACCTGTTGCTCCAAATCGCTCAAAATCTCACTGATTTTATCTTCGATGTCATCGTACTCCTCCTGGTTGATAATCAGCTCTTCCGGGTCTGTCACTCGGGTACCGCAGATAATATCCAGCAAAGTACGATCTGAATCTTCATCATAGATTGGCTTGTCCAGCGAGACATAGGAGTTAAGAGGAATATGTTTCTGTCGAGTGGCTGTCTTGATCGCAGTAATAATCTGGCGCGTGATACACAATTCAGCAAATGCTTTGAAGGAAGCCAGCTTATCTCCCTTAAAGTCCCGAATCGACTTGTACAGCCCAATCATACCTTCCTGCACAATATCCTCACGATCAGCACCGATTAAAAAATAAGAACGGGCTTTAGCACGAACAAAATTCCTATACTTGTTGATTAAGTATTCTAACGCGTCACCGTCACCTAACCGTACAAGATCCACGATGTCTTCATCGTATAGAGCTTCATAGCGGGTATGGTCTGCAGCCAAGCATCATCCCTCCGACCTGCCGTTATGCATCAGATAAAACAATTATATATTATGTAACCTTCCCCAGTCAACAAACTCACTGGTCTCCACGGCGCCATTTTTCGAATTTTTTTTTAATTTCATCACTTAGCTCAATGCCTCTTCCTTTAGGCTGCTGTTTTGTTTCACGCACCTTCTCGGTAATATCACGGTTTACTTGCTTCATCTCCAACCATAATTCGCGTGCTGACTTACGTAAAGCACCATAACCAAATGTCACCCTCTGTTCGGTATAATCAGAGGTTGCTACATATATCTGACGATGTCGATTGGACAGCTCAAATACAAGTCGTTCGATACATTCGTCTGCTGTTTCTTTCTCTTTCGTATAACGAATATCCAAGCGATACTCACGTACTTTTCTGCCCATACCTTTTACATTGTGCGCATCAAATACGACAATCACGCGCGTTCCGGTAAAGCCCTGATAGTCCGCAAGCCATCCGAGCAAATCATCCCGTGCTTCCTCAAGACTGATCTTCTTCTTCTCCTTCAGCCGTTTCCAATCCCCGATGACATTATAGCCATCTACAATCAATATTTCTTCCATGCTAATGCGCCCTTATTCAGCTAACGGATGACGCTGGCGATACACTTCATACATCAGTAAGGCTCCAGCAACGGAGGCATTCAGCGAGGTAACACGGCCAACCATAGGCAATTTGACCGTAAAATCACACTTCTCCCGAACGAGTCGGCTCATCCCCTTACCCTCACTGCCAATGACAAGCGCAACGCCCATATCAAGACGAGCCTGACGGAATTCTTCCGTTCCTGAGGCATCTGTTCCAACGACCCAGATGTTGCGTTCCTTTAAGTCTTCGATGGTGCGAGCTAGGTTTGTTACACGAGCAACCGGTACATACTCAATCGCTCCCGCCGACGCTTTGGCAACTATAGATGTCAATCCGGCCGAACGACGTTTCGGAATGATAACGCCATGCACTCCCGTCGCGTCTGCGGTACGTAGAATAGACCCTAAATTATGCGGGTCTTCAATTTCGTCCAGAATAACGAGGAACGGCAGTTGCCCTGAAGCTTCTGCTTTGGCAAGAATGTCATCCAGTTCTGTATAGTCGTACGCAGCAATATACGCGAGAATTCCTTGATGACTTTCTCCTTCCGCCGCCTGATCCAGCTTTTTGCGCGGAACAATCTGCACCGTTACTCCCGCTTCTTTCGCTAACGCCATCACCTGGCCACTTACTCCCTTTTGGGAGCCTTCGGCAATCCATATTTTATTAATCGAACGTCCCGAGCGCAACGCCTCGATAACAGGGTTTTTCCCAACGATATATTCACTCATGGCAAACTCCTTCTTCTATTCATTCGTCTCTTTAGGATGACCATTCTCCACCCATTCGAGTGCATGCGTTAGAATTTCTTCTAACCTCTCTTCCTGTTCGGTTAAATATAAAAATCCAAGCAACGCTTCAAATCCTGTACTTAGTCGATATTCGGCAACTTGTGCATTCTTTGGCATAGTCGCTGATTTGGCGTTTCGTCCCCGCTTTAATACGGCCTGCTCTTCTTCAGTAAGCCGGTCCCATATTCCGCCTACGATACTGGCTTGCGCTCTAGCCGAGACGTAGCTCACGGCCGCACGCTGCAGCAGGTTCGGCTTTACCTCCCCTGCCGCAATTAAGTGCTGGCGCACACGTATCTCCAACACTGCGTCACCCATATAGGCCAACGCAAGCGCATTGAGCTGTCTCGGATCTCTGATTAGTTTATCCCGCTTCATGTCCGCTCCTTCTCTAGGCTCATTTCCGGTGCCATCGCACGCCTTGAGGCGTATCTTCCAATATGATGCCCAGTTCCTGCAGTTGATTGCGGATCTCATCTGCACGGGCGAAATTCTTATCCTTGCGAGCCTGTATCCGCTCTTCAACCAGAGCGTTGATCTCTTCGTCAGAAGGTCCATCTACTGATGCATCAACCTCTCCGAACGAAATACCAAGCACATCACCTAGCTCCGCAAAAAGCGCAATGTACGCTTCCGCCAGTTCTCTCTTCAACGTACTTCCTGCCATAGACTGGTTGACTTCCCGTACTATATCGAACAATACGGTAATCGCATCCGCAGTATTGAAGTCATTGTCCATCTCTTCAATAAATCTTTGACGGAAAGAAGCAATCCGCTGCATCTGCTCATCGGTTACCGTTTCGCTTCCCGCAGAAGAGAGGTAATGCTTGAGATTACGTACGGCTGTATCGATACGCATAAAACTGTTGGTTGCCTGCTGCAGCAGTTCATCGCTGAAGTTAATCGGATTGCGATAATGCGCACTCAGCATGAAAAAGCGAACCACACGTGGAGCATACTTCTCACGCACATCTTTTACCAGAATAAAATTCCCGAGCGATTTGGACATTTTTTCATTCTCAATATTGATATACCCATTATGCATCCAATACCTTGCCATTGGATGCCCGGTTAAACATTCTGATTGTGCAATTTCATTCTCATGGTGCGGAAAAGTAAGATCGTGGCCTCCTCCATGAATATCGAACGTCTCTCCAAGATATTTGTATGACATCGCTGAACATTCGATGTGCCATCCCGGGCGTCCTTGGCCCCATGGACTTTCCCAATAGATTTCACCTGGCTTCGCGCCTTTCCACAACACAAAATCAAGTGGATTTTCTTTCTTGTCGTTCACTTCAATACGCGCACCAGCTTGCAATTCTTCAATGTTTTGATGTGAAAGCTTGCCATATTCTGCGAATGAAGCCGTACGAAAATACACATCACCACCCGCTACATATGCATGCCCTTTCTCGATTAAGCCTTCAATAAATGAGATGATTTCCGGAATGTGCTCTGTAACTTTCGGATGAATATCGGCTTCTTTAATGCCAAGAGCACGAACATCTTCGACGAATGCTGCGATAAACGTCTCCGCTACCTTTTCGACGCTCATCCCGGTTTCTTCTGCCTTTTTTATGATTTTGTCATCTACATCAGTAAAGTTCTGCACATACGTAACTTCATATCCCCGATATGCAAAATAACGGCGCACTACGTCGAATACGATAGGTGGACGGGCATTTCCGATATGAATGAAGTTATAAACCGTCGGACCACACACGTATATTTTCACCTTGCCCGGTTCGATCGGAATGAATTCTTCTTTTTTACGCGTGAGCGTATTATATATTTTAATGGTGCTCATTAGATGGTCGACTCTCCTTCAATTGTTTTACTTCCTCTCTAAGCGTATCAATTTCACGCTGCATTGCGCGCATTACTTCCCCGATCGGATCGGGAAGATTCACTTGATCTAAATCCTGTTCTACCCGCATGCCATCCTGTATCTTAATGCGACCCGGTATGCCTACAACGGTAGAATTCGGAGGCACTTCCTGCAATACGACGGAGCCTGCTCCAATTTTGGAGTTATCACCGATTGTCATTGAGCCGAGCACTTTAGCACCGGAAGCGATAAGAACATTATTGCCAATCGTTGGATGGCGTTTTCCCTTTTCTTTACCCGTTCCTCCCAATGTCACCCCCTGGTACAGTGTAACATTATCACCGATTTCGCACGTTTCCCCAATTACGACACCCATGCCATGATCAATAAATAAACCTTTTCCAATTGTAGCGCCCGGGTGAATCTCAATCCCCGTCAACCATCGTCCGAATTGTGATACCATCCGGGCCAGCGTATAGAATTCTCTTTTCCATAAACGGTGGCTCAGGCGATAAAACCATATCGCATGCAGCCCGGCATATGTCAGAATGACTTCGAGCGTACTGCGGGCGGCCGGATCACGTTCCATTACTGCATGAACATCTTCCCTTATCGTTTTAAACATCTTCTCACTCCTTCCTACTATTTCTAAAAGAAAAAAGCCTCCACAGCCTATACACGGCTGCAGAGGCGGTTAATATCATCCGCGGTTCCACTCTGCTTTGTCATACTTCTTCTATAAAAAAGCATAACACTCTTACATCCCGTAACGTGGAAATACGAGGCCTCCTACTGACAAAAAGTAGCGTTCGGATGCCCGGCTCACGGATGCATTTCCGAAAACAGGAAGCAGGGCCGCTTCCAGCGCGATACAGAGTATTTGTATCGGCGGCCTTCTCTGGTGTTTCCCTTCTATTCCGTACTTCTTCCGTTCTTTGCCGTTGCATATTTACTTTTTATAATTATTTTACAACACGCTCATAATTATTGATTACATTCAGTATACGCTGCACTACTGTCTCGCGTCCCAACAGGAATAGCGTCTCATTTAAATCACGCCCGTGTGTAAATCCGGTAACCGCCACACGAACTGGCATGAACAGCTTCTTGCCTTTATGACCGGTCGCTTTCTGCACGGATTTCAATGCACCTTTAATCGCGTCCGCACTGTATTCTTCAATGGAGGTCACCTCTTCGTGGAAAGCTTTCATTACATCCGTTACCTGTTCTTCCGCAAGTACAGCTTTCGCTTCTTCATCATAGTTCACGCCATCCTCAAAGAACATAGCTGCCAATTCCACGATTTGTGCTGCATACTCTAGCTGCTCCTGATAAAGAACCACCAACCGCTCTGTCCAACGACGCTGCTCTTCGCTGAGTTCTTCTGGCAGCTGCCCCGCCTTCTGCATATGCGGGATACAGAGTTCAGCAATACGTTCAGCTGAAGCCTGTTTAATGTAGTGGTTATTCATCCAATTCAACTTATGAATATCAAAGATAGCCGGTGACTTCGAAACACGACTTAATGAAAACTTCTCGATGAGTTCTTCACGCGTAAAAATCTCCTGCTCTTCTTCCGGCGACCAGCCGAGAAGAACAAGGAAGTTCATAAGAGCCTCAGGCAGATAGCCAAGATCTCGATACTGTTCCATGAACTGAATCAGAGATTCGTCCCGCTTACTCATCTTTTTACCGTCCGGGTTTAGAATTAATGCAACATGCGCGAACTCTGGCGCTTCAAATTCAAACGCCTCATAAATCATCAGCTGGCGCGGCGTATTGGATAAGTGTTCTTCACCACGGATAACGTGCGTAATCTTCATAAGAGCATCATCGATTACGACTGCAAAGTTATACGTCGGAATCCCATCGGGACGACAAATAACGAAGTCGCCAATTCCGTCAGATTCGAATGTGACTTCGCCGCGAATATGATCATGCACAGTATATTGGCGATTTTCCAGTACGCGGAATCGAATGGATGCTTTACGTCCTTCTGCTTCATAGGCCTGAATTTGTTCTGGAGTCAAATTGCGGCACGTTCCTGCATAACGAGGTGTCTCGCCTCTCTCTTTCTGGGCTTCACGCTCCGCATTCAGCTCCTCTTCCGTACAGTAACAAGGATAAGCCTTCCCTTCCGCTACCAGTCGGTCGATATAGCTGCGGTAAACATCCAATCTGTCCATGGAACGATACGGACCAACCCCGCCGTCTTTATCGATACTTTCATCCCATTCTGTACCGAACCAGCGCAGACTTTCGATTAACTTTGCTTCGGCATCTTCCACATTACGCTTTTGGTCTGTGTCTTCGATACGAACAACAAAGTCACCGCCGTGGTGACGGGCGAATAAATAGTTAAAAAGGGCCGAACGTGCTCCCCCAATATGTAAATGTCCAGTTGGACTCGGCGCAAACCGGACACGGATTCGTTTGGACATGACTTGCCACCATCCTTCTGTTTTTAGCTTTATCTATTATAATCCTACTTTTTGTAACAATACAACAGCCATCGCAGCGATTCCTTCGCCGCGACCTGGAAAACCCAATTTTTCTGTCGTGGTGGCCTTTACATTAATTTGGTCCATCTCCGATTCAACGCAAGAGGCAATCACTTCGCGCATCAGATCAATGTGCGGCGCCATCTTCGGTTGTTGGGCGATAATCGTCGCATCCACATTGCCGATAGTGTATCCTTTTTCCTTGACAAGCTTCCATACATCACGTAACAGCACCTGGCTATCAGCATCCTTGAATGCATGATCCGTATCCGGAAAATGCTTACCGATATCGCCCAGTCCAAGCGCTCCCAAAATCGCATCAGTAATGGCATGCAGTAACACATCCGCATCAGAATGTCCTAAGAGCCCTTTCTCATGTGGAATTTCCACGCCGCCGATAATCAATTTGCGCCCTTCCACCAGTTGATGAACATCAAAACCCTGTCCTATCCGAATCATTGCCCCTTCTCCTTTCTCCATCTCAAAATCGCCTCACCGAAAACAAGATCATCTGGTGTAGTAAGTTTAATATTCGTATATTCCCCGTCTACTATATGCACCGCCTGTCCCAGTCTTTCCATAAGGGAAGCATCATCCGTCCCGAGAAAGCCATCCTTCCGCGCTTGTTCATGCGCGGAAATAATATCGGACAAAGCAAAAGCCTGTGGCGTTTGCACGGCCCACAAGCTTTTTCTTGGCGGTGTGTCCATCACAATTCCCGTCTCGTCTGTGCGTTTAATCGTATCTTTTACGGGTACAGCTAGAATCGCGGCCCGCTTTGAGCACACAGCATCGATTAGTCTCTGAAGCGTCAGACGGGAAAGAAAAGGCCGGGCTCCGTCATGGATAAGCACATAGTCCGAAAGGCGAAGTGCTGTAAGACCAAGGTATACACTATCCTGACGCTCTGCACCACCCGGGATAACCCGGACATGCGGATACAAAATCAGCAACTCCCTCGTGCGCTCCACGTCTTCTTCCGCTGTAACGACGACTATTTCTCTCACATACTCCAATCCGGCGAAAAGGTCAAGCGTATGGAGCAATACCGGCTTCTCTGCCAGCTCAATGAATTGCTTCTTAACCGGACCGCCCATTCGCTTCCCTTGTCCTGCGGCTGCGATGACTACACCTATATTCACTTTCATCCACTCATTTCTTACAGCGCTTTTTCCATTAATTTCGGCTTCGCGAAAATCATACGTCCCGCCGAAGTCTGTAGCACACTCGTAACGATAACATCAATGAACGAACCGATATACTCTCGTCCGCTTTCAACGACAATCATCGTACCATCATCAAGATATGCTACACCTTGGCCATTCTCTTTTCCGTCTTTGATAACTTGTACATGCAGTTCTTCGCCTGGTAATACTACAGGCTTGACCGCATTTGCTAAATCATTAATATTCAAGACGGGAACACCCTGTAGCTCACACACTTTATTCAGATTAAAATCATTGGTAACGACTTTACCTTTCATTAATTTGGCAAGCTTAACCAATTTACTGTCTACTTCACTGATCTCCTCGAAGTCTTTATCCGTAATAATGACTTTTACCTTTAATTCTTTCTGAATTTTATTCAGGATGTCAAGCCCGCGACGACCACGGTTGCGCTTCAACGCATCGGAAGAGTCCGCGATATGCTGCAGCTCTTCCAGTACGAATTCAGGAATGACAAGCGCTCCCTCGATAAATCCCGTCTTGCATATATCAGCAATCCGGCCATCGATAATCACGCTTGTATCAAGAATTTTATACTGACCCTGGTTTGAGTCCTGCTTTTCCTCCTTCTTCTTCTCGCCTTTAAACCGTCCGATCGAGAACGCCGACATAATCTCATCACGTTTGCGCAATCCTACCTGAAAACCAATATAGCCGCACAACACTGAAATAAGCAGCGGGAGCAATTTCGCAACGATCGGGATAGGGATGCTATTAATAGGGAGAAAAAGTAAAAACGCTACAATAAGTCCAATAATAAGCCCCATAGCTCCAAATAATACATCCGTAATCGGAAGCTTAATTAGCGTCTCTTCACTGCGTTTAATGGTCTTTACAATATATTCTGTCGGCCAAGAGGTAAGCAAGAAGAACAGCACTGCCCCAAGCACCGCACCGATGTATTCTACACCCGGTATTTTCCCGATATTGATAAGCGAGTTCAGGAGTCCGAACAGGTCAGGACCGAACTGGTATCCTAAGCCTGCACCGACTAAGAGGAAAAACAACTGAATAATTCTTCTGACCATACATTCACCTCCTCAAAATCATTCATATTCCATTATAGTCATATCTACCAAATAAAAAACGATCGAAAACAAAAACATAGCATTAAAAAAGCAAAAACTTTTCCTATCTGTTCTTACGTAAAAACAGCAGCAAAAGTTACAAAGAAAGAAGAGAGAAAAGCTTCTCTTAGAGAAGCTTTCCTCTCTAACTATTGACTACTTGCTCCAACAAATGGGTCGCTTGTTCTTCATCAATATCTTTAACGAGCACAAGTTCGCTCAAAAGAATCTGCCGGGCATTGTCCAGCATCTTCCTCTCACCTGTCGAAAGACCTTTCTCTTTCTCTCTGTGCATTAATTCACGAACAACGGCAGCGACTTGATATATATCGCCCGTACGCATCTTCTCCATATTCCTACGATACCTGCGGTTCCAACTAATGCCCAAGTCATCTTCTTCACGCCGCAAAATCTCCATAACTCGCTCAAGCGCATGCATATCAACAACCTGACGGATGCCTAGATTCGACACTTTTTCCATTGGGATCATGACTTGCATATTGCCGACTGGCATCTTCATAATATAGTACTGCTGTTTCTCACCAAGAATCTCCTTCTCTTCAATGGCTTCGATAATACCTGCACCATGCATCGGATAGACAATCTTATCGCCAATTCGAAACAACAAACCCACCCCCAACAGAGTATCCAACCTCACCATAGCATAGCACCTACTTTTTTGTCAAGTATTTAAAATTTATTATCATATCACACAAAAAAGAACCATGTCAATAAATATGTCAAATTAAATTTTCATTAATTTTTTGGACATAAAAAAGACCGGAGCTCACTCCGGTCTTTTTTATGAGTTAATTACTTCTTCTTCAGCTTTTTCGCAGCGGCGTTTTCTCACCACTCGGTCAATATTCTTCTTCACACCATACACCGCATAGAGCACAAGCGGAATAAATACAATCATCGGAAACTGTGAAGGGAAACGTACAGCAACGACTGCCACAATTACCACAATCAGCGGAGTTACCCAATATGCGGAACGTGGAATACCCACCTTCTTAAAATTAGGATACTTAATATTGCTGATCATAAGATAAGAAAGACCAAGCATACTTAATACTAGATATACCGACGGAAATGCATGATGGTATAACGCGAGCGTCGCCAGCACACCCCCTGCAGCCGTAATTGGCAAACCTACAAAATAACCTGTATTGCCCCCGATTGCAGAATTAAAACGAGCCAGACGTAACGCCCCACAAATCGGAAATAGTCCGGTCAGCAGAATGCCTATCCACCCCATATCCTGAAGGAGTACCACATACATAATAAGTGCGGGTGCCACACCAAACGTAACGATATCGGAGAGCGAATCCAATTCTTTTCCGAAATCGCTCTGCGCATTTAACATGCGGGCCAGACGGCCGTCCAACCCATCCAATACCATTCCTATAATAACCATAATTGCTGCATAGCTTAAATATATCGGTTCATCACGAAAAGCCAACAGCATTGCAATAACTCCCAAAAACAAATTGCCCATCGTAAACAAGTTCGGTATCATTCTCGCTATCATTTCAGCTCTTTTACCTCCCTGATACTGTTTCTCTACCGCCGAAACAGTCTCCCCTTGTCCGTAGCCAGGTTCCTGTAAATGTATTGGCTTCGGACAATTATTTTATTGTATGCCGAACTAGATATGCCTGTCAATGAACACCTGCTCCTGTATCCGCTTTAATCCTTCTTTGATAGCCCGAGCCCGTACTTCCCCGATTCCCTCCACTTCGTCTAATTCTTCAATAGTCGCCATCATAACCTGCGGCAGACTGGAGAATTCTTCGATAAGATTGCTGACAATAGAGGCCGGAAGGCGTGGAATTTTACTAAGAATACGATAACCCCGCGGGAAAACCGGTTCGTCATTCAGGTTTGCACTTGGCAAGTAGCCAAGGATTTTGAGAATATTAACCGGCTCAAGAAGCTCATCAGCAGATAGTTTATGCAATTGTACGAGTACTTCCTCCGGGTCAACCTCTTCACCTTGACGACAGTAATCTTTAATAAGCAGATAGGCGTCGTCTTCGATATTCGATACAAGTTCCTCCATCTGCATACTGATAAGACGACCTTCTGTCCCTAGTTCATTAATATATTTAATGATTTCCGATTTAATGCGTAAAACCATCTCAATTCGTTGTACGACGAGCGCTACTTCATGCAGTGTCACCAACTCTTCAAATTCTAGCGCACCCAGGTTCGTCAATGCCTGATCAAGTACAGATTTGTACTTTTCAAGTGTCTGAATCGCCTGGTTAGCCTTCGTCAGAATGACCCCTATATCTTTTAACGAATACCGGTACGGTCCCCGATACAGCGTGATTACATTGCGCCGCTGCGAAATGGAAATAACCAGTTGACCAGTCTGTCTGGCTACCCGTTCCGCCGTCCGGTGACGAATTCCTGTCTCTGTCGATGGGATAGCCGAATCCGGTATCAATTGCGTATTAGCATATAGAATTTTTTTGGCATCTTCGCTCAAAATAATAGCCCCATCCATTTTAGCCAGTTCATACAGATGGGCAGGCGTTAAATCACAGTTAATCGAAAAACCCCCATCCACAATCGTCTGTACTGCAGGTGTATTCCCAATAACGATAAGCGCACCCGTTTTCGCCCTCAACACGTTTTCAAGACCTTCTCTAAACGGCGTTCCTGGTGAAACGAAACGCAGTACCTCACCGATAAATTGTTCACGCTTGTTGTCCGTTGCCATATTATCCTCCCAACGCTTCCCGTAACGCTTCCGATACTGTCTGCACGCCGACAACTTCCAGACCTTTCGGGTGCTCCCAGCCGGTCACATTCTTGGCGGGAATAATTACACGTTTGAATCCAAGTTTTTGCGCTTCTTTTACGCGCTGCTCTATACGCGAGACGCCTCGTACCTCCCCCGTTAAACCCACTTCTCCGATGACTACATCATATGGATGGGTCTGCTTATCCCGAAAGCTGGATGCCAGGCTGACGGCTACGGCCAAGTCAATCGCCGGCTCATCCAAACGTACACCCCCCGCTACATTTACATACGCATCCTGATTCTGCAAAAGTAGACCAACGCGCTTTTCTAACACCGCCATAATCATGGCAATTCGGTTATGATCGACACCCGTTGCCATCCGACGGGGTGTCGCAAATCCAGTCGGTGTGACAAGTGCTTGTAGCTCTACTAGCACCGGGCGCGTGCCTTCCATACTAGCAACGACTGTTGAACCGGCTACGCCTAACGAGCGCTCAGATAGAAACATCTCCGATGGATTTGTCACTTCTTTTAGCCCATCTTCCCCCATTTCAAAGATGCCAATTTCATTCGTAGAACCGAACCTGTTTTTTACAGCACGTAGAATACGATACGTATTGTGGCGCTCTCCTTCAAAATACAGCACGGAATCCACCATATGTTCTAACAGACGCGGACCGGCGATGGCTCCCTGCTTGGTAACATGACCAACAATAAGGATAGCGATGTCTTTTGTTTTCGCCAACCGCATCAAATGAGCGGTACATTCCCGCACCTGGGCTACACTACCCGGAGCTGAAGTAACATCCGGATGAAATACCGTCTGGATAGAGTCCAGAATGACCACAGCGGGCATTAAATGCGAAATCTGCTGTTCCAGGAGGAATAAATCCGTTTCCGCCAGCACGTATAAATTCGGACTGGCCGCTCCTAATCGTTCAGCTCGTAGTTTAATCTGCTTGGCGGATTCTTCACCAGAAATATAAAGTATTTTGTTATTATTGCTTGCCAGCTCCTGTGATGCCTGCAATAGCAGGGTAGACTTACCGATACCCGGGTCTCCACCCACAAGAACAAGCGAGCCTGGTACCACACCACCACCAAGCACGCGGTTCAATTCGCTAATATTAGTCGTCAGGCGCGGCTCATCCTCTCCGACGATCGTGGTGATGGGAGCCAGACGGCTGGTTTCCGCAGATATGTTGCGTCGTGCCGTTTCCCCCGGCTTTGCTCTTTCTTCCAGCTCTTCTACCATTGTGTTCCACTTCGTGCAGCCAGGGCATTTTCCCATCCACTTTGGCGACTCATATCCGCATTCTTGACATACATATTTGGATTTATATTTAGCCATGCCTATCTTCTCTTCTTTCTTAACATATTTTCTTGTTAATTATACCGTTTTCCTGCTTTATCGCGCATCTTCCTACATTTAATTGCATAAAAAAGGCTCTCCTGAGCAAAAATTGCTTTCATCAGGAGAGCCCACTGTTCCATTTATTATAATTTGTTGCAAAGGCTCCGTTACTTTGAAACGGATTCCTCCTCGCTTTCTTTCGCTTTTTCTACCTTTAATCCGCCTTCCGTCACATCAATTCTTATCGTATCGCCTTTCTTGATGCCGCCGGTCAGCAGTTCTTCAGACAGACGGTCTTCAATATGACGCTGAATAGCACGGCGCAACGGACGGGCACCAAACGCCGGGTCGAAGCCTTCCTTAGCCAGGAATCTCTTCGCATCCTCAGTAAGGACGAAATCGATTTCCTGTTCATTCAGGCGCTTACGAAGCTCTTCGGACATAAGCAGCACAATTTCCGCAATATGCGATTCGTCCAAAGAATGGAAGACGATAAGTTCATCAATCCGGTTCAGGAACTCCGGACGGAAGCTGCGCTTCAGTTCTCCAAGCACGCGGTCCTTCATATCTTCATAGTGCTTAGAGCTATCCGGTGTCGTAAAGCCAAGAGTTGTATTTTTCTTAATTAAATCGGCACCAACGTTCGATGTCATAATAATGACCGTATTGCGGAAGTCAACCGTCCGTCCTTTGGAATCGGTTAGACGCCCGTCTTCAAGCACCTGCAAAAGGATATTGAAAACTTCTGGGTGTGCTTTCTCGATTTCGTCAAGTAATACAACAGAATACGGTTTACGGCGCACTTTTTCAGTAAGTTGTCCTCCCTCATCGAACCCAACATATCCAGGAGGTGCACCTACAAGTCGAGAAGTAGAGTGTTTCTCCATATACTCCGACATATCGATACGAATCATTGCATCTTCTTCGCCGAATAACGCTTCTGCCAGGGCACGAGCCAACTCGGTTTTACCTACGCCAGTCGGACCGAGGAAGATAAAGGAGCCAATTGGGCGCTTCGGATCTTTCAATCCTGCGCGAGCACGACGTACGGCGCGAGAGATAGATTTCACCGCATCCTCTTGACCAATCACGCGTTTATGCAGGATTTCTTCCATCTTCAACAGGCGCTCTGTCTCTTCTTCTTTCAGCTTGACAACCGGAATGCCGGTCCAGCTCGCTACGACGGAAGCAATATCTTCTGGGGTAACTTCAGAATCGGTTTGCCCTTGTTTTTCCTGCCATTCATTCTTTGTCTTATCCAGTTCTTCACGCAGCTTTTGCTCCTTGTCGCGCATGGAAGCCGCTTTTTCGAATTCCTGGCTTTGTACCGCCGCGTCTTTCTCCTTCCGCACTTCTTCCAGACGCTGTTCCAGCTCTTTCAAATTTGGCGGAATGGTATAGGACTGCAAGCGCACTTTTGACGCCGCTTCATCGATTAAGTCAATTGCCTTATCCGGTAAAAAGCGGTCAGAGATGTAACGATCAGATAAATATACCGCTTGGCGAATCGCTTCATCCGTAATATTCACGCGATGATGCGCTTCGTAGCGATCGCGTAGACCAAACAGGATTTGTACCGCTTCTTCAGTAGACGGTTCATCCACTTGAATCGGTTGGAAGCGCCGTTCAAGCGCTGCATCCTTCTCAATATATTTACGGTATTCATCAAGCGTAGTTGCACCGATGCACTGCAGCTCGCCACGGGCCAGAGACGGTTTAAGAATGTTAGAGGCATCAATCGCGCCTTCTGCTCCACCTGCACCGATTAGCGTATGCAATTCATCAATAAACAGGATGATATTGCCCGCCTGGCGAATTTCATCCATGATTTTCTTTAAGCGATCTTCGAATTCGCCACGGTATTTCGTACCGGCGACAACGGTCCCCATATCCAGAGTCATTACGCGCTTGTTACGCAAGGTTTCCGGAATTTCATTATTGATAATACGCTGTGCCAACCCTTCCACAACAGCAGTTTTACCTACACCAGGTTCACCGATGAGTACCGGGTTATTTTTCGTTCGACGGCTAAGCACCTGGATGACACGCTCGATTTCTTTAGAACGACCGATAACCGGGTCTAGGGCACCATCACGGGCCACTGCGGTCAGATCACGAGCCAAACTATCCAGCGTCGGCGTATTAACAGCGGCATTGCTGGAGCTTTGCTGATGGGAAGACATCGCTTCACTGCTGCCAAGCAGTTGCAGCACCTGCTGGCGCGCTTTATTCAGACTTACGCCCAGATTATTAAGAACGCGAGCCGCTACTCCTTCTCCTTCACGAATCAATCCGAGAAGAATGTGTTCAGTACCTACATACGTATGGCCAAGCTTTCTTGCTTCGTCCATAGAAAGTTCAATAACTTTCTTGGCACGCGGTGTATAATTGATGTTGCTTGGCTGTTCGCCGCCGCGACCAATTAACGACTCCACTTCACCTTGAATTTTATCAAGGCCGAGTCCTAACGCCTGCAGAGCTTTTGCTGCAATGCCGTCTCCTTCGCGGATAAGGCCGAGGAGGATATGTTCAGTTCCGATATTTTTGTGACCCAAACGAACCGCTTCTTCCTGAGCAAGAGCCAGGACCTTTTGTGCCCTTTCCGTAAAACGACCAAACATCATAAGACAAACACCTCCATAAATATAAGTAAAAAGAATGGCCTATCATATTATTCTATCGTTGACTGTAAACGTTCCCGGATAAGCCGTGCCCGGCGTTCGTCACGGGAATCGGCGGTCAACTGCTGACCTGCATATTGCTGTAAGAATCCTGGTTGTGTCATGACCATTAATTCATTCATGACGCTGAGCGGTACACCATGGATAATATCCAAATCGATACCGAGCCGTACATCAGATAAACGTTCAGCAGCTTCTTTCGATTCGATGATGCGTGCATTGGTCAGAATACCGTATGAGCGACACACCCTGTTCTCCAACTGAAGCCGATGATTCCGCATCAAGTTTTGGCGGGCCACACGTTCCTCTTCGATAATCTGACGAGCTACACCTGCAAGGTTCTCAATAATTTCTCCCTCGGATTGACCAAGCGTAACCTGATTGGAAACCTGAAACAGATTTCCGACTGCTTCGCTTCCTTCCCCATACAATCCTCTTACCACTAGACCAAGCTTATTGATGGCAGAGAGTATTTGGTTAATCCTTTGTGTCATTACAAGTCCCGGCAGATGCATCATAACAGAGGCACGAATACCTGTACCTACATTAGTGGGACAACTGGTGAGAAAGCCACGCTTTTCGTCAAATGCAAAGTTCACGTGTTTCTCGAAGATATCGTCAATCCCATCCGCCGCCTCCCATGCTTCTTTCAATTGAAGCCCGGAAAACAGACATTGAATACGCAGGTGATCTTCCTCGTTCACCATAATGCTAATGGCTTCATTCTCGCTAAGGATGACAGCTCCCTTTCGGGAGTCTGCGAGCAAATTCGGACTGATTAGGTGTTTTTCCATCAGTACGCGCTTCTGCAACGGCGTCAGTGCCTCCATACGAATCATCTCAAAATGGTTCCGCGTCTTAAAAGCTTCATCTTCCATTGCCTGCTCAACCTGCTCGATTACACGTTCAAGCTGTGAATCGGTCGCCAACATCGGAAACGGCTCGTCACGCAGGTTGCGCGCCAGTCTCACCCGGCTGCTAATGGCTATATCAGCATCCTGTCCATCACCATTCATCCATTCGCTAATCGCATTTGATATAAACTTCTGGAAAGACATGCGTTTTCCCTCCTACAAATCTGCGATTTGTTGCTCTAACTCGCGGATTCGATCGCGAATTTTCGCCGCTTCCTCAAATTCTTCGCGTTCAATACGATTTCTCATCTCTTCTTTCAGTTCGGAAACTTCTTTTTTCAGCTTAATTGTACCGCCTGAGCGCTCCGGTACCTTGCCGCTGTGATGCGTATTGCCATGCACCCGCCGAAACAGCGGATCAAGCTTCTCTCCGAATGCTTTATAACAATTGCTACAGCCGAACCTTCCACTTTTGCTGAATTGGGAATATGTCAATCCGCAAGTATCGCAACGCAGCGGCGCTTCCTGCTGTACTTTAAATGTATTCACGTTTGGTTCAGCGTTGTTCAACAAACCGGATAGCAGGTGGTGGATAGAGAAATTATTCATACCGCCAGGGAACATTTCTCCCCTCTCCTGCGCACATACCTCACAAAGATGAAATTCAGTCTTTTCACCATTAACGATTTTCGTGAAATGGAGCGTGGCGGGACGCTCTTGGCATTCCTGGCACATCATATCCGCTTCCCTCCCGAGCACACATAGTTCTATACACAATATTTAATAAATAAAAATTGCAGTTAACATCGCTCGAAGAATATCTGCACGTAGACGGTCTCTAACCGGAACCGGCACAGCCGAAATAACCCTTCCGGTGGCTGCCTTCATCATATGCATTTCCCTCGGCGAGATGATTCCTTCTTCTCGCAGCCGTTCAATAATATTGTCACAGGCTGCTGACGTTATACTCTGGCCGATCGCTTCCATCAACATGTGATAAAAACGCTTATTGTCAATAATCTCAATCTTACGGATACGAATATATCCACCGCCGCCCCGTTTACTTTCTACAAGGTAGCCTTTCTCGACGGTAAACCGGGTACTGATTACGTAGTTAATCTGCGAAGGTACACACTGGAACTTATCAGCCAATTCGCTGCGCTGGATTTCCACCGACCCATCGCCTTGTTGAAGAATGCTCTTCAGATGCTGTTCAATGATGTCCGATATGTTCCGCATGCACACACCTCCTAACCGGCTTGTCTTTGACTTTGACTTTCTTTGACTATAATTATAATCACAATTATGTAAAAATGCAAGCAACCAATATTGTTATTCTTGACCTAAATTTGCATTTCTATTCTTATCTACCCTTTTTTTAGCGCTTATAACAAAAAAACCTGAAGCAAACTTTACTTCAGGTTTTCTACATAAGAATCAATTATGTGCATAATATCAGCAAACGCCGTAACACACGTGTCGGCACCGTCCAACTCTCCTTCTGTAGCGAAGCCAAAATCACAGGCGATCGTGTACAACCCGTTCACCTTGCCCGCTTCCACGTCCGAGTGACGGTCACCGACCATAATCGCATGCTTGATACAATAGTCGTTCAGTAGCCTGGAGACAAGCTCGTTCTTTGTTTTCGTCTGGAAACGTCCTGCACTGTACAAATCCGTAAATAACGGTGATAATCCCGTATGCTCTACCACGGCCTCAATATACGCTTTTTCTCCGTTGCTTACAACAAACACCGGAATTCCGTTTTCCTTGAGACGAGTCAGCGCATCGAATACCCCATCATATAGCTTTCCTTCTCCGTTCTTTAACCGTTCGATTTCGTATTCGAGCATTAATGTATTCGCTCTTTCCTTTACTTCCTGTGATGCATCGGGCATAAGCGTGTTCCAAATTTGTTCTATTGTCATGCCAAATACGTTCAAGATTTGCTCCCTGGTAGGTGTTTCCCCTTTATACACACCCTCCCGTTTCAAATTCTCGAATGCATCCTTTGCCGCAGGCAATGCTACATTTTCCGTTTGCAGCAGTGTTCCGTCCATATCAAAGAACACTGCAAGCTGAATCGTGCCTGTAGAAGATTTCAACGCTTCTGTCATCCGTTTACCTCCTTTATCATATTGAAACATATTGTAGCAGACAGTAAGCCAACACTCAAAAAAGAACCGGTGGAATCCGGTTCTTGAGCTTTAGCCAAAGCGTCCTGTAATATAATCTTCTGTACGTTTATCTTGCGGATTAGTAAAAATGGTCTCTGTTTGATCAAATTCGACCATCTCACCCAGCAAAAAGAAGGCTGTGTGGTCAGATACACGTGCAGCTTGTTGCATATTATGCGTGACAATAATGATGGTATACTTCTTCTTCAATTCAAACAACAGTTCTTCTACTTTTTGCGTAGAAATCGGATCCAGCGCAGAGGTAGGCTCATCCATCAGCACAACTTCCGGCTCTACAGCCAACGTACGAGCAATGCACAGACGCTGTTGCTGACCGCCGGATAAGCCCATAGCATTTTTGCTTAAGCGATCTTTAACCTCATTCCACAGACCAGCTTGTGTCAGGCATCGCTCCACAATTTCGTCCAGCTTCTTCTTATTTTTGAATCCGTTAATCCGAAGCCCCGCCGCTACATTATCATAAATAGACATGGTCGGAAACGGGTTCGGCTTCTGGAACACCATTCCTACCTGCTGGCGCACCGTTACCGGATCACGGTCTGGATTATAAATATTCTCGCCTTCAAGCAAAATTTCACCTTCTACTTTTGCACCTTCAATAACTTCATGCATGCGGTTAATCGCCCGTAAAAACGTTGATTTTCCACAACCGGAAGGACCGATAAACGCAGTTACCTTATTTTTTTCAATAGCCATATTAATATTTTTAATCGCATGAAAATCGCCATACCATAGATTCAGGCTTTTTGCTTCAATCATTGATCTCCACCTCGTATATTCTATCGCTTTCTAGTAACTAAACGTGCAGATACATTCAACACAAGAACAATTAGAATGAGCGTTAACGCTCCTGCCCACGCCTGAGCTTGCCATTCCGCATATGGAGAAATCGCATAATTAAATACCAGTACTGGCATCGAAGCAATCGGTTCATTGAGGGATTGATTCCAATACATGTTTCCGAAAGCTGTGAAGAGCAGCGGAGCTGTCTCTCCCGATACACGCGCCACCGCCAGCATAATGCCGGTAATAATTCCGCGCAACGCAGTGGGCAGGATTATCAGCATGATAACACGCCACTTCGGAATACCGAGTGCAAGGCCTGCCTCCCGAATATGGTTCGGTACTAGCTTCAGCATTTCTTCCGTCGTACGGGTAACCGCCGGAATCATAATAAACGCTAGGGCTACTCCTCCCGCATAGGCGGAGAAACCGCCCATCCACAATACTACGAGAGCATATACGACAATACCTACAACGATGGAAGGTACACCAAGCATGATATCTGTTAGAAATGAAACAAGTTTGCCGAAACGATTGCGTCCATACTCTGACAGGAAGACTCCTGCCATTAAGCCTACTGGTACGCCAATTAACGAGGCGAGACCAATAAGCGTGAACGTACCGACAATACCGTTGGCCATCCCGCCACCTGCTTCTCCCGGAGGTGCCGGCAGTTCTGTGAAAAATGCAACATTTAAGGCCGGTATTCCTTTTACGAGAACATATCCAAGAATGCTGAACAGGGGGGTAAGTGCCAGAATCATACTTAAGATAGTCAAACCGACCATAAAAAAGCTAAACGCACGGCGCCGACCCAGCTTGGCGTTCAGTTTATTCATTTTCTGTTCTTTGACGCTTTCCAATACACTTTCCATGTTTATTTCGCCTCCTGTATGCCTCTAGACGTTGTCCACACGAGGAAACGTGCAAAGATGTTGACCAGTAGTGTTACTGCAAACAGCAGGAACCCTATTTCAATCAATGTAGATAAGTAAATATCAGAGGAGGCTTCATTAAATTCATTAGCAATAACGCTCGCCATTGTATAGGCGGGGTCGAATATAGAATCCGGAACTTCCGGGCGATTTCCAATAACCATTGTTACAGACATCGTTTCACCAATGGCGCGACCAAGACCAATAATCATGGCGCCGAGGATGCCTGAACGCGAATACGTAAGTACAGCCGTGCGAATCATTTCCCATTTCGTTGCACCGAGGGCTAGAGCAGCTTCACGCTGTGCATCCGGCACAACCATAATCACTTCCCTAGAAATCGAGGCGATCGTCGGAATAATCATAATCGCCAGGATAACACCTGCCGTGAAAATCCCTACCCCGAAGGAAGGGCCGGCAAAGAATGGAATGAACTTCCCTAAGGTATTAATAAATACAGGAGCAACATATTCTCGAATAATGGGGCCTAAGACAAAAATTCCCCATAAACCATATACAATTGAAGGGATTGCAGCTAAAAGTTCAATCAGAAAACCAACAACATCCCGAAACCATTTTGGAGCGACTTCAACGAGGAAGATAGCGATTCCGATACTGATAGGTGTTGCGATAACAAGAGCTAGGAGCGAAGAAACAATCGTTCCGTAGATGAACGGCCATGCTCCAAATTCTTCTGTAACAGGGTCCCACGAGGAGCTGAATAAAAAGCCCAGTCCATACTTATCAAGGGCAAAGCTCGAACCACGGAACATCTCCCAAACCATAAGACCAAGCATGGCAATGATTGAACAGCCAAAGATATATGCGATTGCTTTAAATAATTGATCTCCATATCTTTTCTTCAAGGATTACACTCCCCATTCTCTTGAAAAAAGCGGCAAAAAACTCCTCGGAGTTTTTTGCGCGCTCTTTCCATCTTACTGCTTTATTTCAAAACCGGTTGACCGTCTACTTTTACTTTTTTCAATTGTGCTACGCACTTATCTTGCAGTTCTTTCGGTAGTGGAGCGTACTGTAGATCAGAAGCGTATTTTTGTCCATCTGTTACAGTCCACTGCAGCATTGTCAGCATTTTCTCAGCTTTTGCTTTGTCCATTTTCAAATCTTCTGGAACCAGCGCCCATGTTGTACCGACAATTGGATAGCTCTCTTTTCCAGGCTGATCATTGAGTTCGATTTTTAAATCTTCCGGTACATTAGCCAATCCGCCTTGTGCTGCTGCTGTTACAGAATCAAGCGAAGGTGCTACGAACTGACCGTCTTTGTTTTGAATTTGAGCCGCCGTCATATTGTTTTGGATGACATATGCCAACTCAATGTATCCGATAGATCCCGGAGTGTTTTGTACTTGTCCTGCTACACCTTCATTACCTTTCGCGCCAGTACCTACGTTATCCCACTTGATTGATTTTCCTACTTTTTCCTTCGGCCACTTATCTGCTACTGCTTTGTTAAGATATGTTGTGAAAATGTGGCTTGTACCAGAACCGTCAGAGCGGTGTACCGGGAAGATATCTGTATCAGGAAGCTTCATACCTTTGTTATTCGCTGCGATCTGAGGATCATTCCATTTTTTCACTTTTCCGCTATAAATATCAGCAATGTTCGCCGGAGTTAGCTTCAAGTCTTTCACGCCTTCTAGGTTGTACGCAATTGCAACCCCACCCAGCGTTACTGGAATATGCAATACGTTACCGCCAGCCGCTTTAATTTCATCTTCTTTCATCGGAGCGTCAGAAGCTGCAAAATCAACTGTTTTTGCAGTCAGTTGCTTGATACCCCCGCCGGAACCGATTGCCTGATAGTTTACTTTTACATCCGTATGTTCTTTCGAATACTCACTGAACATTTTAGAGAACAACGGATTTACAAAGCTGGAACCTGCGCCGTTCAGAAGACCTGCTTCTCCGCCAGATTGCTGTTTCTCGCCTGCTCCCGCTTCTTTATTGCCTTCCGGTTTTAGGCTTGTGCTGGAAGAGCCACACGCCGCGAGAGAAAACATCATCACGAGCGCAAAAAGTAGGACACCGATTTTTTTCAACTTCACTGCAAAAATCCCCCTCTAAGATTTTTAGTAAATTTGTTTTATTTCCGTGTTGATGTGGAATAATTACGTTGTTCATAATAATCCAGGAATATAGACCTCACAAGGTGTTTTACATGATCTTTAATCTATCTTTACAAACCGTTTACACCATTAAAAACGAAGGTTTTTCTCAGGTTTTCTCTCTTTGCGCAACCCCTGTTTTGATAAGCTTTTTTCTTCTGCAAACGGAATTGTTAATTTAATGTTAAGAAATAGATAAAAGAAAAAAGAGTGCTTGCGTCCTGCAAGCACTCCTCATTTTTTCCTGACTATGCTAAATATGACTTGCTATATAACGTAAATTCATCCAGTCTTTCGCGACTCACTTCATACCCGATACCATGTCCTTCTGGAACAGTAACCCAACCATCTTCCACTGTAACTTCCGGCATGATAATATCCTTCTCCCAATAGCGTGCGGAAGCGGCCGTATCCCCCGGCAAAATGAAGTTCGACAACGTCGTGACAGCCACATTATGCGCACGGCCAACTCCCGCTTCCAGCATGCCGCCACACCATACCGGAATGTTATGTTCCTTACACACATCATGGATTTTCTTTGCCTCGGTCAAGCCGCCTACACGACCGATTTTAATGTTAATTACACCGCAACTCTTCAGTTTAATCGCTTTACGTACGTCTTCCACAGAATGAATACTTTCATCAAGGCAAATTGGCGTCCGAAGCTGTGCCTGCAATTCCGCATGATCAACGATATCATCATGGGCAAGCGGCTGTTCAATCATCGTAAGATTGAACGCATCCAATTTGCGCAAGTGTTCCGCATCGTCTAACGTATACGCCGAATTCGCATCAGCCATTAGCTTAATATCAGGGAAACGTTCGCGTACCGCACGGATAACTTCAACATCCCATCCCGGTTGAATTTTTACTTTAATACGCTTATAGCCTTCATGTACATACTTCTCTACGAGATGGAGCAGTTCGCCCACTGAATCTTCAATCCCTAAGCTGATGCCTACCTCAATTTTTTTCTTCTCTCCACCCAGCGCTTGTGCAAGCGAGATTCCCTTCTGTCTGGCATAAAGATCCCAGATGGCTCCTTCAATTGCTGCCTTCGCCATATAGTTACCCCGAATATGGGCGAACCGTTCGTTGTTAAGCTCATCCGGATGCTCAATCGGTTTTTTGAATACTAGCGGAAGTAAGAAATCCTCAAGAATATGCCAGTTCGTCTTTACGGTCTCTTCTTTATAGAATGGTTCGATTGCAGCAACCGATTCACCCCAACCCGAAAGCCCGTCTTCACTTTTCGCTTCCACAAGGATGAATTCTTTATCATACTCCGTACCTACACTTGTAGTAAATGGTCGACGCATCCGCATCTTCATATGGCGCAGAATAACTTGTTTAATGTTCATTTATAATCCTCTCCTTTTCTGTGTAAAACATAGAAATGTACTGGCGTTGTCTTCTCATTACGGATCAGGTCCGTTACGATCCAGTCCCGTTCGAACAAATATGTAAATGCATGATGTGTCATCGTACGCCACTGAATAGCTAACGACTTGTTTTGTTTTTTCATTTGCTGAAATTGCGCTGGCACAGGAAGGTGCATCGTTGTTCCCTCGAGTCGGCCCCAGTCTACTTCTTCAGCTGCTGGTACTGGATAGCCATTCTCATCTTGTTTCCAATCAAAAAGTAAACTGTCAGGAACATCATTATACTGTTGCTGCTCTCCTTCAGCCCGGGAGACTACTCTCTGACTCCTAATATGCCAGTCAACCTGAAACCGGTCAGAAGAAATTCCCCGATTCAAGGAATCCTGCATATTACCGTAGCAGTTCTCAATATAGGTGGAGCAAACCGCGCCTAGCTTATGAATATTAAGATAGCCGTTGGCCGTCTCCAACGGATCGTACGTCCATGTGATACGATCATAACCAAGTGTTAATGCAATCTCTCGCTGCTTCCACTTCAATTTCTCCCCAATCTTCATGTAACGATAATCAGGATGGGTACCTAGCATATGCGAGCAAAGATATGCTTGTTTCCCGTCAAAGCCGGCAAAGCTGTATTGGAAACCGATAAGCCTGTCATCTAGAAAAGCACCAAGCACCATGCCCCCATGCTTGGCGGCAGTCACCATCTGATCTGCTGGCATCGGTACATCCGTTTTCCATACTACCTTCTCCAGTTCCATAATAGGCTCGATTTCTTCTACTTTTGTCAGCATACGAATCTCGATGTGATGTGTCATGTCGATTCTCCCTCCCGGAATGTATGGATAACCGTCCGAGCCATGATATGCGCTCCCGTCACTAGAGCTTCACGGTTAAACTGCATATGAGGATGATGAAGTCCTGGTGTAAGACCACATCCTAAACCAAGCATGGTCGCTTTAATATGTGGATGCTTTAAAGTATAAAAGTGAAAATCCTCGCCTCCAGGCGTAATGACATCAGGCGCTGTATTTTCCTTACCCAGCACATCCTGAATGGACTGATGCATAAATGCCTTCGCTTCATCATGTACTTCGGCTGCCGCTGTTCTACCATCCGGCTGTAATGTAATATGGGCATCATACATGTCCGCTGTACACCTGGCAACTGACTGAATTTTTTCATATATATCATCAAGCGTTTGATTGGATTGGGAGCGAACATCAAGTGTAAATCTGGCATAATCCGGAATAACATTTGTGCTATTTTCATCTCCTGCACGTATGCTCGTCATTTTAACGGAAGATGGAATCATCGGGTTTATGTGAATATTCCGGATAGCCTGAAGGAATGCTGCGGCTACTTCGATAGCATTTACTCCCAGATGAGGGCGCGCACCGTGCGCGGTTAACCCTTGCACTTCTCCTCGCACAAGAAGTGAGGCTCCGTTATAGATGGCCGGTGCTGCCTTGCCATCAGGCAGTTCCTGGATAGGACGCAGATGAAGCCCATACAGGTAGTCAACATCTTGCACTACCCCTTTTTCCACCATTTTCAGCGCTCCTTCTCCAGTCTCTTCCGCTGGCTGAAAAATCACTTTAATCGTACCTGGAGGACGGTACCCGGATTTTTTTAGAATTTCCAGTGCAGAGAGTACGACCGTCATGTGAGCATCATGGCCACAGGAATGATTGGCTCTCCACTCGCCATCTACAGACTGCCATAGTGCGTCAATGTCTGCCCGTAAGGCAATGGTCAATGGTTTTTGCCGAGCGCTCGCTTCTTCTGGTTCCCATACTCCTATTACGCCTGTACAATCGCTGAATGTCTCAGTCCGCAAACCGAGTAATGCTAATCGTTGCGCGATAAACTGAGTCGTTTCTTCCTCCTTCCAGCTTGTTTCAGGATGCTCATGAAGATGAGAAAATGTCTGCATAATATTCGACCGCATTTTTTGTACAGAAGTTGTCAGCTCCACTACTTTTCCTCCTTTTCTTCTTGATACACCTTCTCGTATATTTGCTCATAACGTGTTAATGTGTTTGTGATTTCTTCATTTTTTTCAGCCGATAATGCGGTAATCATCGCATTTAGCAAGGAAAAAAGGGCAGGTATAGAGTCAAGCGTCGCATCTGTTACTGCAACAGGAAGAACAAAATCGCTATAACGAGCTGCCGGTGCAATCATGCTATCGGTAATGGTCAGTACTCGAGCTCCATTTTCCTTAGCAAATCTGGTCAGTTGAACTGTTTCTTTCGCATAGCGCCGAAAGGAAAGCGCAACTATCATCCAGTCAGAATCAAATTCGGTTACCCATTGTGCCATATCATCTGTATCAGGACGATAGAGACGCGTCTTTCCCCGTAGAAGATTTAGTGAGTAAGCCAGCCAGGAAGCTGGAGCATGTGAAGTCCGATGACCAACAACGAGAATGTGCGGAGTTTCAGCCAAACAACGAATCGCTTGCTGAAAGGTTGACCGTGAAAGCTGATTGAACGTCTTTTCAATTTGAAACATGTCGTTCCTCATAATTTCATCAAGCAAATCTCTTTCCTGAACTTGTGCAATTTCTGCAAGTCGAGATGAGTTTTGGTGCATTTGTAGCGTATAATTTGAAGCTACAAGTTCTTCCCATACGGTCTGTTGCATGTGTATGAAACTGTCAAAACCTACTGCGTGGCAAAAACGAATCACGGTTGTTTCACTAACACCTGCTTTTTTTCCAATTTCAGTTGCTGTATGTTTTGAGAATTCATGGGCATGATCTAAAACATATCGGGCAACTTTCTTTTGTCCGGCGGTTAGATCATGAAAATGATGGCTGATTTTTTCACGGTATGACATAAAATAAACCCCTTTCAAGAAGTAAATACTTCTTGAATTTGTTATTTCAGAAGTTTTAACTTCAAATTGAGTATAATTAATTTTCTGTATTTATACAAGAAAAATTTTTAAAAATTCTACCTCTGCACTTTTTATTTCAAATCAAAAATCCCCTTACCTGATTGCTCAGATAAGGGGGTTCATTTATTACACTCTGAAAACTGAATCAGAAGAACATGCGCATGTTTTGGTTAAGCCCTCGACCGATTAGTATTCGTCAGCTCCGCGTGTTGCCACGCTTCCACCCCGAACCTAT